>JAGHDB010000263.1 GCA_021160155.1 Bacteroidales bacterium
CAAAAATACTTTAGCCGTTTTGAAGCCTACTGATTACCTTTCCCGGGTTTATATTGATGAAGAGGGAAACCGGGTCTCTTTTTACCTTGGTTATCATGGGGGCGGGCCGGAGAGTGGGCCTATTCATTCGCCCAAACACTGTCTGCCGGGTAGTGGTTGGCAACTTTTCAGTACTAGGGAAAAGGAGTTGTCTTTGGGGCCTGAGAAGATTTCGATGGTTCAGGCTGTTTATCAGAATGGTGATGCCAGGGAGCTTTTTCTCTACTGGTTTCAGGTTCGAGGAGTGAGTATTACAAGCGAATATGTTTTGAAGTTTACTGAGATTAAGAATTCGATTTTGTATAGCCGGCGGGATTCTGCTTTTATCCGTTTGTCAGTATCTTTTAAAGATGATCTGGATGCGGCGGTTGCCGTTGGAGAACGTTTTATAAAGGATTTTTATGCAGAAATTTCAGCGGTGTTGCCGGATTAATAACTCAGTTCAAAGTTCAGGGTTCAAAGTTCAGGGTTAAGGTCAAGGGCAAAAGCAAGGGCTGGGGCGAGGGTGAGAATAATTTAGGGTTTAACATTGGGGTAAGAGGTGGTTTTTTTATGAGTCAGGTTATTGAACATCCTTTGCTTTGTCGGCGTTGTATTTTGCCGGAGACTTTTCCTGGGATAAAGTTTGATGGACAGGGTGTCTGCAACCACTGTCGGCGGGAAGAGAAGAACGCGGATAAGTTGTTGGGGAAGAAGGTCTCTTATCGAAAAAAACTTGATGAGTTGATTGCTGAATGTCGTGATAAGGCACCGAGTTATGATGTTATCATGGCTTTTAGCGGGGGGAAGGATTCTAGTTATACCATGAAACTTCTTAAGGAGATTTATGGTTTAAAAATTTTGGCTCTAACCTTTGATAATCATTTTATTTCACCGACATCACTGGAAAATATTGCGAATTTGACTGACCGGTTGGACATTGACCATATTAACTTTACGATGCCCTGGCCGGTGGCGAAGGAGTTTTTTGCCTGTGCGGCCAAAGAAGATATCTTTCCCTTGCCGACACTGCTCCGGGCCAGTGCCATCTGTACTGCTTGTATTGGGATTGTTAAAAGCCTGGTTTTGAAAACTGCCCTGGAGATGAATATCCCTCTGGTTGCTTTTGGGTGGTCACCGGGTCAGGCGCCGATTCAATCGGCGATAATGAAAACCAATCCTATGCTGACCAAGAAGAATCAAGCGGCATTTAGAAATGGTTTTCCGGAAGATATTGGTCAAAGGCTGGAGCAGTACCTGATTCCTGATCTCTATTATGAACTTTATGCCGAGCGGTTTCCGTATAATATTCACCCCTTGGCTTTTTTCGAATATAATGAAGATAATATAAAGGTTGAGCTGATGGCGGCCGGTTGGCAGGCACCGGAAGATACTGATACGAATTCCTCTAACTGTTTGCTTAATGCTTATGCCAACCAGTGTCATTTAGAGCGGCACGGTTTTCATCCCTATGTCTGGGAAATTGCCAATATGGTGCGCCAGGGCGTTATGGATCGGGATGAAGGGATTGAGAAGATCTACGCACCGCAGAATGCGGAGATGGTTGAGTATGCTGAAACTCAGTTTAAAGTTCAGAGTTCAACGTTCAAAGTTCAAAGTTAAAGTCAAGGGCAACTTCAAGGGTAAAACAGTTTGGGATTTGGGGATATTAGATGATGATGGATGTTGAGATTAAGGTTGTAGTTCGAAATTTTATTATTGAGAATTTTCTTTTTGATGATGATGGCAGTTTGAAGGATGATACCTCTTTTCTGGATGAGGGGATAATTGATTCTACTGGTATTCTTGAACTGGTTGAATTTCTTGATGAGGAATTTTCGATTACTATTGAAGACGAGGAGCTGATACCGGAAAACCTCGATTCGATTAATAATGTCAGTAAGTTTGTGTCTGGTAAGAAGAAGTGAATTCAGGGCTTGTTCACCATTTCCTTGAAAAAAGTGCTCTGAAATTTCCTGAGAAGGTTGCCTTGGTGCAGGGTGATGTGCGGGCGACTTATCGGGAGATTAATAGGTTGGCTGATGCTCTGGCCGAGTGGCTGGTTAACCGTGGAGTTGTAGGTGGTGACCGGGTTGTAATTCTGCTCGAAAATTCCCTGGAATATGTGGTCAGTTATTATGGTATTCTTAAAGTCGGGGCGATTGCCGTTCCGCTGAGCACGGATCTGAAGCCGGATGGCTTGCAACCGTTGCTTGATGAATTGGAAGCAAAAGTTCTGATTTCAAGTTTTCGTTTTGAACGCCTGCTTAAGGCGGTAAGTTTGGGTCTGGATGCAGCTGTTGATTTGGTGATCAAACAGGCAAAACTCACTTGGGATGAGGTGACGGTTTTTTCTTGGAGTGACATTATTAATGGGGAAAATCCTGTCAGTTCAGGTCTTGTCAATAATCAACTCCCATCCGATATTGCATCAATAATTTATACCTCCGGCTCCACCGGTAAGCCCAAAGGGGTAATGCTGACCCATAAAAATATTGTCAGCAACGTGCAGTCTATTTGTGCTTACCTGCATCTTAGTGATCAGGATATTCAAATGGTGGTGCTGCCTTTCTTCTATGTTATGGGGAAATCATTGTTGAATAGCCATTTCGCGGTTGGCGGCAGGGTGGTTATCAATAATAAATTCGCCTTTCCGGCGGCTATTTTAAAAGAGATGGTCGATGAAATGGTGACCGGATTTTCCGGGGTACCTTCGACCTATGCCTACCTGCTGCACCGGTCGCCGTTACGGGATTACCGGGATAAATTGCCGAATTTACGTTACTGCAGCCAGGCTGGCGGGCATATGGCCAGAGCCGTTAAAGAAGATTTG
>JAGHDB010000366.1 GCA_021160155.1 Bacteroidales bacterium
TATCTTTTACTTTATCATTTTTAAACTTTTAATTATGAAAAGGATTGTTATTCTTACCATAATGGCAGCCCTGTTGCTGCCGGTTACCACTTCGGCCCAATCGGGAAACGCATTTGGCGGATTCGGGTATTATCAACCCGGGTTGCAGTTTTTTATGCCGAATAATCTGAACAACTATTTTCCCATTGATTACCCTTTGGTGGATTTCAACTCTTACTATGATGCAGGGGGCGGATTTGCCGTATTTTATAATTTTATCATTGGTGGCGAAGGAGGCAGTTACAGAGGCGGGTCTTTTGTGAATGGCAATCGTAAAGTGGATCTGTCCGGCGAGTTTAGTGCCATAAAAATGGGATACACCGTTTATAAGAAAAGGGGACTCATGATCTATCCCTTATTGGGATTTGTGCGTCAGTCTATGACCATTTACGTCCATCAAGTCAACCAGGCCGAATCTTTCAACCGGGTTTTGGAGAACCCGAATATTGCTTCCACACTGGTTCTTCAGAATGCTAATCTGACCATCAGTGCAGCCTTTATGTACGAAGTATTTGGTGCCAAAAAGGATAATATGGTAAATGGCATGGTGGTAGGAATGGAGGCCGGCTACCAGTTGCCTGCATTTGGTAGTGGCAAATGGACCTATGACAACGGACCCATTATGTCTACCACTGCTCCCGTTTTTGATTTACCGGGATTTTTTCTCCGGCTGATTATCGGGGGCGGCGGATTATACGTTAAGTAAAAAAAGGTTTCTGAAATACCGGATGCTGGACAGGGCAAGTGATAATCCGATACCGTTATAGATCAATGACAGATAGGTTTTCGGAAAAGATGAATGCCTGAGCAGGATGCCTGTGGTCATCATTACGGCAATCAGGAAATAGCTTTTCCAGGGCATAAATCCAAAGGCACAATATTTACCGTCAATTTTACGGATCCTTCCCAGGTTGCGATCTACAATCCGCAGAAATCCAAAATGATGGATTACCATTGCAGCCAGGAATCCGACTACACCAAAAACCCATGCCCACCGGGTATCCGCATGGATCAGCCATCCAACCCCCATCGTACAGAGCATGATCCCTACGGCCAGCCACATCAATCCCGCTAAAAGCACCAGCCAGACCGGTTTAACCGCAGGGTAGAATTTTTCAATCAAACTCATAACAAGGTTTATAAAAGTGCCCTAAATGTAAAAAAAACCAATCAATTCAACCTCAGACTTTATACCGAAAACCTCCCCGAACAAACGACCCCCTGTGTACACAGAGGGTCGTGACATGTATAGGGTCAAAGTTATGAAGGGTCAATGAAGCAGCCGGACGGCAGTTACAATCCGGGAACTTTGATTGATCCGTTCACCCCGATGGATTTCGAGATTTTAGCGACATCCTTCATGCGGATCGAACCGGCAATATAAACCAGGGCATTGTCTTCATCGCCACCTACGACCAGAATCAACTCAGTGATTATATCTCCATCTTTTTTAGCTAGAAAAACCACATTTTCATCTTTATTATCCACCGTCATTAACTCCTCATAATCAGAAGCTTTAAGCTTTGACATCACTTCGTCGTAAAAATTAATTTCTTTTACTTTGGCATCATCCTCAACCGCCAGGATCTTGATGGTTTTAATACCCGCGAGCGCTTGGATATCCTCATCATTCTCATCCAGTTGACTGAGCATTTTCAGTAGTCCCTGGTTAATGGTGATGGTCGTGAATCCATCCCGACCGCCATATTTCTTGAATAGTTTATCCACGGCGGAGTTTTGTCCGATTGCCAGTAACGGTATCAGTACGATGAGAGACAGGAGTATTGATTTTTTCATTTCATTGGGATTTTTGTTAAACATTATTTATCAGGAAGACGATTGACCGGGAGATTTGTAACAACCGATGGATATTTTTTTCGTTGGATGTTAATCAGAGGATGATTAACTTTGTTGAGATGCATAATGATGTGTCTCAACGACAACGAAAACTTTTCCCATGAAAAAAAACCTGTTCACCCCCGCAACATTTGGCCTGGCAGCGCTGGCGCTGGCCGGATGCCAAAAATCAGAAAACCGTAAACCCAACTTTTTATACATCATGTCGGATGACCATGGTTATCAGGCAGTATCGGCTTATGGGTACGGATTGAACAACACCCCCAATATTGACCGGTTGGCCAAAGAGGGGATCCGGTTTACTAATGCATTTTGTACCAACTCGTTATGTGGACCGAGTCGTGCGACTGCCCTGACCGGCAAGTTCAGCCATATGAATGGATTTTATGATAACCGGTCGCGGTTTGACGGATCTCAGACTACGGTTCCCAAACTCCTGCAAGCCGCCGGATACCAAACGGCTATTGTCGGGAAATGGCATCTCCGGACCGATCCTACCGGATTTGATTTCTGGAGAATACTACTCGGGCAGGGGAGCTATTACAATCCCGATCTGAAAGATTCTACGGGAACCAAACGGTACACCGGCTACACTACTACGATCATTACGGATCAGGCTATTAAATGGCTGGATTCAAGAGATCCGGATAAACCGTTCTTACTGATGGTACATAACAAAGCACCGCACCGTAACTGGTTGCCCGAGCCGAAATATTTCGATCTGTTCAAAGGCCATGAATTCCCCATCCCGGATAATTATTTCGATGATTACAGCAACCGGGGCAGGGCGGCACATGAGCAAAAAATGTCGGTTATTAAGGATATGACCATACATTATGATTTGAAAGTGATTCCAAATGCTACGGATATGGTTAAAGGCACCGATAAGTACTGGGAGGGAGGATTAAAGCGGATGACACCTGAGCAGCGCGCTGCCTGGGATGCCTGGTATCAGCCCATGAGTGATGATTATTATGCCGCACATCTGACTGGTAAGAAGTTGGCTATCTGGAAATATCAGCGCTACATGCATGATTATCTGTCGTGCATCCAGAGTGTGGATGACAATGTGGGGCGGTTACTCGATTACCTGAAAGAGCATGGGTTGGATAAGAATACTTTTGTGGTATATACTTCAGATCAGGGATTTTACATGGGAGAGCACGGCTGGTTCGACAAGCGTTTCATGTATGAGGAGAGCCTGCGCATGCCCCTGATCATCCGGTATCCTAAAATGATCAAACCCGGCACGGTATCCGATGCATTGGTACAAAATCTTGATTTCACCCCAACCTTCCTGGATCTGGCCGGTGTGACCATTCCGGATAGTATTCAGGGATTATCGCTGGAGCCGGTTTTGATGGCATCGAAGGAGAAGGGCCATGAATCCTCCGCCCCGAAAGGATGGCGTGATGCGATTTATTATCATTACTATGAATACCCGGCTTCCCACATGGTCAAGCGTCATTACGGCGTACGCACCAAACGTTATAAGCTGATCCATTTTTATTATGACATCGACGAATGGGAATTGTACGATCTCGAAAAAGATCCCCATGAAATGATGAATGTGTATAATGACCCTGCCTATAAACAGGTCAGGGAGGAGATGCATCAGAAACTGGAAAAGCTGCGGGTGCAGTACCAGGATGAGACAATGTTTGAGTAGTGATGTAGAGACATGGAAATGTGATGGGAGATTACCAATTCCCGAGTTCCCGTAATCTCTTAATTACCTTTTCACCACTCTTCTTACTCCAATCCTTCGTCCTTCCCGGAAGGCAGTCACCAGATACACTCCGGGGGGAATTGCTCCGCTGCCGGTCCATTTGATTGTCTGAATCCCGTAAGATCTTTCTCCGGGATGCAGCGTGGCGACTGTTTTGCCGTTGAGATCCAGTATTTCAATCAGCAGGGGTTGTCCGGTATCCGGTTGATCGATCTGGATATTCAATTCATTGTGGAATGGATTGGGAAACACGTAGATGAATGGCCGGCCGGATGAGAGCAGGGGGTTTGCATCGCTGCTTCCCTGTCCCGGCAGGTGGGCATCAATCCAGGCGGCCCGCTCGGTGAGCCAGTTTTTAAGCCAGGAAATCTCATTTTCATAGGTCCCGCCCACGTAATAATTCGGCCAGAGATAGGTGTTCAGTACCGGCCAGATCTCAAAGTTACGGTCGGCCGAGTGCCGGATGCGAGCCACGGTCTGGTTGATAAAGTTCATAATCGAATCGGTGTGCAAAGCTCCCTGTCGCAATTCATCCCACCGGGTACGTGCACGGTTGCGGAAATCCTCATCCTCCATAATCCGTTCATACCAGAACGGATTGATCTTTGCTCGTGTGTTACAGTCGTAATTGAACAGATAAGCCCATCCCTCCGTGGAGAAGACATTGAAATTTTCATAATTACCCATGGAGTAATTATAATCCCAAAGCGGACCCATGGTCAGTTTGCCGCCCCGGCTGTCGCGGTCTTTATACATGAATACGCTGCACCGGTATGCATCCGT
Organism: Bacteroidales bacterium; assembly: GCA_021160155.1. Lineage (GTDB taxonomy): Bacteria > Bacteroidota > Bacteroidia > Bacteroidales > UBA12481 > JAGHDB01. Next base: position 4,409 of record JAGHDB010000366.1, read on the forward strand.
ATCCCTGAATAGCTCACTGATGAGAAAGAAATCCACCCAGGATTGAAAATTGATGTATTTACGGTATCCTTCATCCGGATCCAGAAAATTTTCTGATCTGAGCACGGTTTCAAATTCAGTGACATACTCGCGGATATAGTTCAACTGTTCAGGTTGGATTTTATCCGGTTTGGGATATTGCATGACAAACACGGTTTGTTGCCCGGTTCCGTTATTGGGCGGGTAGGGCGATGTCCATCCTTCATTGGGCACATTATTGGGCCAGTCGACTTTAATGATATACCCGCCGGTCAGTTGATCGTCTTCGAGGTCCACATCCCGTAATTTGGAGATATCGACCCGGTTTTTATCCCGTTTGATTTTTTCAGTCCACACATATAATCCCTGAGGCTCGCCATTGATCACCAGGTTGCAGTATTTTGTACGGGGAGCCAATAATCCGGCCTTTGGGCCGAAATGATAAACCAATACATTGCGGATCAGAGTTTTATCTGAATAGGGGGCATAGAGGATCCAGTCGTTTTCTTTTGGAAATCCCAGTGGGGAGACATTGTTGTTCTCGCCGGTGCTGTCCTGGGTTTCGAGGGCATAGGAGATTTTACCATCCGGGAAAAGAAATTGAGAAGAGTGCCCTCTTTTTTCAATATTTATCCATCCGTTGTAGTCGGTCGGCGGGTCGAAAGGATAGATCACACCTTCACCGGGGCAATTGATAATGCTCATCCGGGCACGGATCCTGGGATCATCCCGAATAGCTGCTCCGCCGGTCTCAATACAAACCAGCGGGAGGTCAGAGGCCGTCTGTTCCAGCATCGGGTTGAACCAGGCGGGTACCGGCCGCGCCTGTGTATCCGGTTGATTGCGGGTGGCGACAAGGTACGGTATTGCGGATAGATCATTGGAGTTAGACCGGTTGTTATGTACCTGCAGGGCCAGTAAATTTTCACCTTCGGTGGTTGCTGTTTGAAACACTGTGGATGGCACCGCAAAGATTGTGGGATAGCCACCCTGGTACATCCTGGCTTCATGACTTGATTGGGCCAGGGAATTGAACGGGGGATACGCATCCTGCGGATTCATATTGGCACGGGCCACTTCTGTACCGTTCAGGTAGGCTACAAATCCATCATCATAATCGAGCAACAGCAATAGTTGTTGAATATTCGAAGTATCCCGGAGGATAAATTTTTTCCGGATATAAACCGAGTATCCCCTGGGGATTTCAGTTGAGTCATCCCCATCCCCGAAACCAATCCCCGCTCGTCCGGAAGCCCAATGGCTGTCGTCATAACCTGGTGATCGCCAACCGGTAACAGATTGATCATTCAGATTGCTCCGGGCCTGGTAATAATGGAATGTATCGGATGCCAGGATCAGTGACTCCCAGTAGTGGGATTGTGCCTTAGCCGCAGGGAAAGACATTAAAACCAACCATACAATTAATACCGGTTTCAGGTTCATGGCTCAGTTTCATCAGATCAGGGATCGGAAGGCTTATTTTTTTGAATAAAATCATTAATGATGGGTTCAGCTTTCTTTAGGTCGGATTCCTGAATGAAAATGTCAATTGCAGAGGGAGTGCTTCCTGCAAATCCTGCGGATAATCCGGCTTGAAAGTCGTCTTGCATTAATATCGGATAAGCTTTTGATCTGTTTGCATAGTTCAAAAATAGCATAAAATCGGTAATATTGTGATGAAAGCAACAGATGACCGGTAAGTCAATGGATATGGCTACCGGGACTTTCATCATGGCTTTTCATATTGCTTCGTACGTAGTGATGGCACACCGGGATCCGTTCATTGTTACTCTCTCGAAACCTTTTTTGGTTTATTCGGTGAACAATTCTGTTATCCCGTTTACCTGCCTGGTTTTGTACATCTTGGATTACATATTGGGAGAGCGAAAGAGTTATTATTCTAAGGTTGCCCTTAAAAATTTATCCAGTGACATCTTAAACCCGGTGATCTATACGATGTCTATGAGCGATTGGTTTTTCAGGGTGCAACATTTTAAATACAATGGCAGGTGGTATGTGAAAGACAGGGCCTATATGCTGGAACATACTTTTAACAGCAATCTTGACTCTGTTTTAGATAAACTGCTAAAAGTCAGGCCACAGAAAAAGGGGTCATCCGAAGA
>JAGHDB010000099.1 GCA_021160155.1 Bacteroidales bacterium
GCCCAGTCTTGGGGTAATCTGGTATTTGAGCCCGATATCAAATGGAATAGCCAAAGTTTGCTGGTACAAGCCCAAACCAGTCCCGATGAATGTACTCAGTTGAGGGGGTTTTTTACGGGGGTTCATTGGCAGAAAGTTGAATTCAACCACTCCGTACAGATCCAATTGCTGTAAAAAACTGATGTTGGATCCGAAACCTGCCCGGGCACCGAAATGCATGGCATATCTCGGGTTAAAATTATAGCGGTAATAAGCTCCTGCCGCTACCTGGTTGGTTCCGGGAACCGGAACAGGCAGAATAGTATGGATATGTTCCTGGGTCATACCCAGAAAAATCCCATAGTCATTACTTTGTTGGGCAGACAGTGATATAACCGCTACCAAAAAACCGATAAAAACAGATATCCTCTTCATGGTTCCTGCCGGTAATCAATGTGTCATATGGTTCATCTACCTACACTAACTGGCAATGCGCAAATATAGTATATTTTACCTATCAAATTCTCATTATTATTAACGGTTCACTCAGGAAGTTGGTTACAAAACTCAGTTTCTTTTATCCACACCCCACATCAGTTTGTTGCGTAAGGTTTGATAAAATGAGTATCCGTGTAATTGGGGAGTAATAATGGTAAAAGGTGCCCGCGTGATAATAAGTTCAATGTGATCTTCAATAATCACTGCGCGTGAATCAGCAGAAACCAGAACATTCCCGCTTCTTCCTTCTATTCTGATTTTCAATGTCATGCCATCCTGGTAAACCAGAGGCCGTACGGTCAGGTTATGAGGTGCAATCGGAGAAAGAATGAAATTACCGGTTCCCGGCAAAACCAGTGGTCCGCCCACACTTAATGAATAAGCGGTTGAACCGGTTGGAGTCGCCACAATAATCCCGTCAGCCCAGTATGTATTTAAAAATGATCCGTTCAACCAGGCGTGGATTTTAATCATGGATGCATCATCCCTTTTATGTATCGTAATCTCATTTAATGCAAAATTGAAATCGCCAAAAAGATCCTGATCACTTTCTACCCGGATCAACGCTCTTTCTTCAGGTTCAAAATCGCCACGAATAATGGCATCTATTGCTTCCGGGATATCCTCCCGTGAAATATCAGCAAGAAACCCGAGCCGGCCACTATTGATACCGGCAACCGGGATCCCCAGATCCCTGACCAATGTGATGGCCTCGAGAAACGTGCCATCCCCGCCAATACTGAGCATAATGGTGTTTTCAGCCTGTATTTCACCATGATGTCTGAAAAAACCATCAAAAGACACAATCTGATCTTCTTCAAACCAGGATTGAATGATCTTGTAAAACGGTTCGAAAATCAAACATTCTACCTGGTATGACTGAATCTTCTTAACCAGTAATTTGAATGGTTCTCTGAAAGTTTTATTGAATTCCCTGCCAAAGAGTAGTACTCTTTTATAATTGTTTGGCGTATCCATTGATCAGGTATTCAGGTAACGCATAAAAGCCTCATAACGATTCCGGTACATACTTTCAACCTGATCATCCTCATTAAATGAAGCTTTGATCTGGTAATCATACCGTTCAAAAGAGCGTATGATGGAAGAAAGATCGGATGAGTTGATTTTAAGCGTAACTTCCATCAACATGGTATCTGAAGAGGTAGAGATAAACAGGTTTAATATTTTTGCCCCGTTCTCCTCTACAATTCTTGAGATCTCTGCCAGGCTGTAATCATGAACTGACATCGACAAGACCAGTAAAGCTCCCGGTTGCCCTGCTCCGCTCAGTTTGGCAAAAGCTTCAAAAAGAAGAGGCAGGGTTACCGATCCCAGAAACTCTTTCTGCCGGTTAACCACGGGGACCAACGTCAGCTTTAGCCTGGCCACCAGTTCTACCCCCTCGATGAGGTGTTGATCCGCATATAAAAACGGACTGAAAAGGGTCAGCGGATGACTGCCAATAGGTTCTTTGGGATTATCCATCGCAGAGATATCACTGTCAGATATTAACCCCAAAAAATCCAGATGGTTCACAACCGGCAGATGCGATACCCTGAAATGATCCATCCAGGCCAGAGCTTGTGATCCGGTATCTGAAGTTTTCAAGGTGGGGATCAAATCCGAAATCAACTCTTTTACCACCATTTCTTTTTGGATATTCGTAACTTTACAATCAAAATTATCACCGTGACCAGATTAAGTGTAAATATAAATAAAATTGCCACACTCCGTAATGCTCGCGGGGGCAATCTTCCGGATGTGCAGAAAGCAGCTGTTGACTGCCAGAGATTTGGCGCCCAGGGAATTACTGTTCATCCTCGTCCGGATGAGCGTCATATCCGGTATCTGGACGTCAGGAAATTAAAGCCACTGGTTACCACTGAATTCAATATCGAAGGGAATCCGGTCCCGGCATTTATTGAACTGGTAAGCGAAATAGTACCCGAACAGGTTACCCTGGTTCCTGATGCTCCGGATGCTTTAACTTCCAATGCCGGATGGGACACGAAAACCTATAAAACACAACTGACCGGTATTATCCGGATTTTCAAATCCCTGGGTATTCGTGTGTCAATTTTTGTGGATCCGGATCCCGAAATGGTGCGCCACGCAGTTGAAACCGGTACCGACCGTGTTGAACTCTATACTGAATCTTATGCACAATGGTACACGGAAAACAGGGAAAAGGCCATTGCTCCCTTTGTCAGAGCAGCAGAGGCGGCCGCAGAAACCGGGCTCGGTCTTAATGCAGGACATGACCTTAATCTTGACAACCTGGAGTATTTCAACCAGATCATCCCTAACCTGAAAGAGGTTAGTATCGGACATGCCCTGATTGCCGACGCATTGTATTTCGGCCTCGAAAACACCATCCGGTTGTATCTCAGAAAACTGGGATACTGAATATGGCACAACTGTATTATCAGAAACTGGGACAGGGCCATCCCCTGATTATTTTACACGGTCTGTACGGGTCGGGAGATAACTGGCTGTCGATTGCCCGTAACCTGGCAGGTATTTGTGAAGTATATTTGCCAGATCAGAGAAATCACGGACGTTCTCCACATCTCACAACACATGATTATCCCTCCCTGACCTATGATTTAAAAGAATTCGTTGACCGGATGGAACTCCGTAATGTCATCCTTCTCGGGCACTCGATGGGGGGTAAAACCGCTATGTGGTTTGCTACAGAGTATCCCGGAATAGTTTCAAAATTGATTGTTGTAGATGTGAGTCCTGCTTCCTATTCTTTCAACTCCTCCGCACCTGCACATTATTCGGTACATCAGGAAATAATTTCAGCCCTGCAATCCGTGGATCTTTTACAGATCAAAAACATGGGAGAAGCTGACCGGTTGCTTCAACCTCTGCTTCCTGAAAAAAGATTGCGGCAATTTTTACTTAAAAATCTGGTTAAAAATGAATACGGAGTGTATCACTGGAGGCTGAATTTGAAAGTTTTGAAACAGTATATTCCGCAACTTGCTGAAGGTCTCCCACCGGAAACACTTGCCCATGGATCGTTCAGACAATTCCCCCTTCTTCTGATCCGGGGTTCAAACTCCGATTATGTAGGTAAAAAGGATCTTCAGGTTTTTCATTCATTGTTTCCACTTTCTCAGATAGTTACTATAAAAAACGGCAGTCACTGGCTTCATGCCGAGTTTCCCGACCGGTTTACCCGGATAGTCAGAAAATTTATTCTCGGGTGAATGGTCGTCCTACCGGTTATTGGAGATGTGTTCCCTGATAAGAGAAGCCAGTACGCGAATACCCACTTTATTCTGCCCGCCCTGTGGGATGATGAGATCTGCATACCGTTTGGAGGGATCAATAAACTCAAGATGCATGGGTTTTACAGTATTTTCATACCGCTCGAGCACTTTTTCAACTGACCGATCACGCTCCAATAAATCACGATGGATGACCCTTGCCAGGCGATCATCCGGATCTGCATCCACAAATACCTTGATATCCAATAATTTACGTAAGCCGGGATGAGTCAATATCAAAATCCCCTCTACCAGGATCACTTTTTTCGGTCTGACTTCAACGGTTTCGTCAGACCTTGTACAGGTCAGATAAGAGTATATAGGTTGCGGAATGGTTTTGCCCTCTTTCAGAGCATTCAAATGACGGATCAACAAATCCCATTCGATGGCATCCGGATGATCAAAATTTAGTTTCTGGCGTTCTTCAAGTGGTAAATGTGAGTTATCACGGTAATATGAATCCTGCGGCATCAACACGATCTGACCGGCTCCCAAAGCAGCGATCAGTTTATTGACCACAGTGGTTTTACCACATCCTGTACCTCCGGCAATTCCAACAATCAGCATAAATACATTATTGAATCAAGATCAGAATAGTATCTTTACCCATTCAAATAAAAGGATTTTTTTCAGAATCTGAAAAAATAATAAACCGATAAAATATCCGAAAGATGTTGTATCCTTTGAAGTTTGAACCGCAATATCAGTATCGGTTATGGGGTGGGAATAAACTCCGTAAAATTCTGGGGAAAAAAGATGCACCGGAGATGACCGGCGAGAGTTGGGAAATTTCAGCTCTTGAAGATGCCGTATCGGTAGTAAAAGAAGGACCATTAGCCGGGAATAATTTAGAAGAACTAATCGAAGTCTTTCTGGGTGATCTGGTAGGAGATCAGGTTTATGAAAAATTTGGCAGGGAATTTCCTCTATTGATCAAATTAATTGATGCACAACAGGTACTCTCAGTGCAAGTCCACCCCGGAGATGATATGGCCCGGGAACGGCATCAGGCCTATGGAAAAACAGAAATGTGGTATGTTATCCAGGCAGATCCTGGTGCTACGCTTTATACCGGATTTAATCAACCCGTTGACCGGGAGTCTTTTATTATCCATCTTAACCAGAAAACACTGCCTCAGATTTTAAATAAAGAACAGGTTGCAGCCGGAGATGTGTTTTTCCTGCCTGCAGGGCGGGTGCATGCCACAGGAGCAGGGATTTTGCTTGCTGAGATACAGCAAACAAGTGACATTACCTACCGGATATATGACTGGGATCGTGTAGACCGTGACGGGCAGCCACGCAGGTTGCATACTGACCTGGCCCTGGATGCAATTGACTTTACCTATCATAAAGAGTACAGAACAAATTACACGGAGAAACCGGACCAAGTTAATGAGGTGGTCCGTTGCACCTATTTTACCACTAATTTTATCCCTTTAAACCGGCCCCTGGAGAGAGATTATTATAAATTGGATTCTTTTGTCGTGTGTATGTGTCTTGAAGGATCATTGAAGATTCATTATAAAGATCACTCACAGGTAATGCTGACCCGTGGAGAAACTCTGTTACTACCGGCTGTTTTTAAGCATATCCGTCTTGAACCGGTAGAAAAATCGAGTATTTTAGAGATTTACATCGAAACTGATAAAACAAAGTGATGAAAATTTCTTCCGCACGATTCATCACTTCCAACACCGATCCCGGAAAATGTCCTGAGCCAGACCGCCCGGAATATGCATTTATCGGCCGGTCAAACGTAGGTAAATCCTCCCTTCTGAATATGCTGGCCGGACATAAAAGTCTTGCTAAAACATCAGGGAAACCGGGAAAAACCAAAACCATTAACCACTTTTTAATCAATGACAGCTGGTACCTGGTTGATCTTCCGGGATACGGATATGCAAAAGCCTCTAAAACCGAACGGCAAAAATGGGTACATACCATTCATCTGTATTTACAAACCCGTCAAAATCTGATGTATCTTTTTGTGCTGATTGACAGCAGGATCCCCCCTCAGGCCATTGATCTGGAGTTTATTCATATGCTGGGAGAATGGAAGATTCCGTTTGTGCTGTTATTCACTAAAACGGATAAATCCACAAAAAATAAATTAAAAAAAACAATTGATGATTATCAACTCCTTCTTCTGGAGGATTGGGAATCCCTGCCGAAGGTATATTCTACTTCCGCAATAGATAAAAGAGGAAGAGAGGAGATATTGAATCTGATAGAACAAACCAATAAAGATTTTAAAACCTTCTGAAGGATCCTCCAATATTTTTAACTTTGTCAATAATTAAACCCTAAACCTTTACTTTTCTTTAGCATAATACCTTATGAATCACGAAAGCCCGATTAAAATTTTTTCAGGTACCACCTCCCGTTATCTGGCAGAAAAAATTACATCCAGTTACGGCATAAACCTGGGTAAAGTATCCATTCAGCGTTTTAGTGACGGAGAATTTCAACCTTGCTTTGAAGAAACGGTTCGTGGCGATTACGTGTTCATTATTCAGCATACCGGTCCCCCGGCAGAAAACCTGTTGGAGCTTTTAATGATGGTCGATGCAGCCAGTCGGGCTTCTGCTTATAAAATTGTGGCGGTAATTCCCTATTTCGGATTCGCCCGTCAGGATCGTAAAGACCGCCCGCGTGTTTCAATTGCAGCCAAACTTACTTCGAATCTGCTGGCTGCAGCAGGAGTCAGCCGTGTCATTACCATGGACCTGCATGCGGATCAGATACAGGGATTCTTTGATGTACCGGTAGACCACCTGTATGCTTCAACCGTTTTTATTGATTACATAAAAAAACAAAATCTCAGCGATCTGGTGATTGCCTCACCGGATACAGGTGGGACAAAAAGAGCCAATTCTTATTCGAAATTCCTGGATGCTCCTATGGTCATCTGCCATAAATCACGCAAAGCTGCCAACATCATCGGTGAAATGACCATCATTGGAGATGTAAATAATAAAAATGTAATCCTTATCGATGACATGATCGACACGGCAGGGACCATCACTACGGCTGCCAACCTGATCATGGAGAAAGGAGCTAAGTCCGTAAGATGTATGGCCACTCATGCCGTGTTATCCGGACCGGCAATCGAACAAATAGAAAATTCCATGCTTTCAGAAGTCATCGTAACAGATTCTATCCCCATCGATAACCAGTGCAGTAAGATTCATGTCATTTCAATTGCCGGCCTTTTTGCCGATGTGATAAAAAAAGTCTATTATAATCAATCCATAAGCGGCACATTTCTGTTTTAATTTTCTATCTTTGCACCCACTTTTTGCCGGAGCAAGTAGTTTATTATAGTAGTGTCATGGGGGGCCTCCTGATCCATTCCGGCTGGTTAAAGAGTTTGCCCTGAGTAGCACAAATAATTATGAAAAGTATTGAACTTAATGCCGGGCTTCGTGACTCGGTTGGTAAAAAAAACAGCAAACTGCTGAGAAAACAGGAAAAGGTGCCTTGTATCATTTATGGTAAAAGAGAACCCATGCATCTGGTGGTTGATGAAAAAGAGCTCGGGCACCTTGTTTATACTCCGGATGTTTTTCTGGTTAATCTGAAAATCGGGGATCAAACCCGGTTAGCACTTTTACAGGATATCCAGTTTCATCCGGTATCTGATCATATCTTACATGCCGATTTTCTCGAAATTGATGATCAGTCACCTATTAAGATTCAGGTTCCCGTACAACTTGAAGGGTTTGCCAAAGGAGTTCAGTCGGGTGGCAAACTTAAGCTTGAATCCAGGAGACTTACGGTATTTGGATTAATTAAAGACCTTCCTGATCATCTGAAGGTGGATGTAAGTGATCTTGAATTGGGCCAAAGTATCAAGGTTAAAGAGTTGGATTTTGAAAACCTTGAACTGATTGATCCTAAGAATACAGTCGTTGCCTCAGTGAAACTGACCCGTGTTGCTAAAGGAATGTCCCTCGAAACCGAAACCGAAGCCGAGGGTGAAATTTCTGAAGAAGCAGAAACCGTCGAAGGTGAAGCCACTGAAGAGAAACCGGCTGAAGAATAGCTGCTACAGCATAACCAGGATGACCAGTGAAATATCTGATCGCCGGATTGGGTAATATCGGACCAGAGTATCACCATACCCGCCATAACATCGGTTTTATGGTACTTGATGCGCTTTGTGAAGCGTCTGATACCGTTTTTAAAAGTCGGCGATACGGTGATGTTGCAGAGTACCGGTACAAAGGAAGAACTTTGATCCTGTTGAAACCATCCACTTTTATGAACCTGAGCGGAAATGCTGTGCGATATTGGTTGCACAAGGAGAAAATCCAGGACGACCGTCTGCTGGTCATCCTGGATGATCTGGCACTTCCACCCGGACAGATCCGTCTGCGGCCCAAAGGTGGTGATGGAGGACATAACGGACTGAAACATATCATCCAGATACTGGGGCACCAGAACTTTGCCAGATTACGAATAGGTATCGGTAAAGCCGAGTCGGTTGCCGATCAATCCATCCATGTACTCAGCAAATGGAATGATCAGGAAATCAAACAATTACCTCCCTGCCTGGAGCTGGCCCATGAAGTAATCAGGAGCTTTGTTACCACCGGTGTTACACGAACCATGAACCAGTATAATGGCACCAGGTGTTAAAATTGTGTTAACCTTTAATACACAACCAGATAGCAGTCTTGCTGAAGATGACCCAAACCTGAGAATCATACTGAAAAATTTTTATAAAATGGGGTATGATCAGGTAGTAGCGGATTTGAACTTGACGTTAAAGAACATGAGTGAAGGAGTAAGAATTGACAAATGGCTTTGGGCCGTAAGAATCTTTAAAACCCGGAGTCTCGCTTCCGATGCATGCCGCAAAGGGAAAGTCACCCTCCGTAATGATCCGGTTAAGCCTTCAAGAATAGTTCATACCGGTGATATCATTAAGGTCAGAAGAGCTCCTCTGACCCTGACTTTTAAAGTACTTGATTTGATTGAGAAACGGGTATCGGCTGCAATAGCACAAACAAAATACCAAGACCTGACACCACCCGGTGAACGTATCCGAATAAAACAGATTCAGGAGTCTGCTTTTTATATCAGAGATCGTGGTGCGGGCCGGCCTACCAAACGCGAACGTCGAATGTTGAATAAACTGGAGAATCATTCATGATCATCGCCAAACAAAAACGCAAAACCCATATTGTTGAGTATCTGCTCTATATGTGGCAGATTGAAGATCTGATCCGGGCATATCAGATGGATCCCGATCGTATCGAGAAAGAATTGATCAATCAATATGATGTATCTTCTGAACAGCAACAGGAGATCCGTGACTGGTACCACGAAATCATTGAATCCATGAAAAACGAACAGATTGTTGAAGCCGGTCATTTGCAATTTCTCGTATTATTGGCTGACGATCTGAATGATTTTCATTTCAGACTGGTTGACAGTCCGCTGCATTCTGATTACCGGAAAATATACGAGCAGGCAGTATACAACATCAGTGATTTCAGGAAGAAAATGGGACAAAAAGAGAAAATCAATGACGTGGAGGTATGTCTGTCGGTTCTTTATGGTGTAATGCTCATGCGTATGAAGCAACAAACCATCTCAGCTGAAACACTGGAGGCTATTAACAGCATCCGGGATCTGATGGCTGCACTATCTCAAAAATACCGGGATTTTGAAGAGGGTCACCTCGAAGTTTGATTAATGCATCAAACTGAACCATGCCTTGAATCCGGCAATCACTGCCATTACCCACATACTTAACCCGATGACCAGGTTGACTTTACGCAGAAAGTCTGCTTTAAGCCGAACCCTCAACCGGTGAATCAGATGAGCGAGTGTGAACCAGTACGCATTTGCACCCAACAGGATACCAGTAAGTAAGAACAGAATTCTTACAGGGGTTCCGGGTTCGGAGATAATATTGAAAAAACCGAAAAGTCCCAGATATACGACTACCATTATAGGATTCGAAAGTGACAGTAACAAGGTAGTTGCAAAATCCCTCCATAAATTTTTTGAAGAAGAGGGCCCGTGTACCCCGTTCTGGCGAGGCTTTGAAAAAATCAGAAACAGGCCTATTAAGAATAATGTGACGGCTATCAATAACCTGAACCATCCACTATACTCCTGTATAATATTTATAAGCAATGTGATACCGAATGCAGCCACAGAAGCATAGAGTGTATCAGAAACTGATGCGCCCATTCCGGAGAGATAGCCACTGGCCCATCCTTTATGTAGAGACCGGTTAACCACCAGGAGGGTAACCGGTCCTAATCCGATTGAACCGATCCATCCTAGTCCCAGGCCGACAAGCAAATTTACAAAATAATTCATTATCAATTTTTTGTATTAACCGATCTGTGCTAAAAAACCCATCTGCCGGAATCACACAATGCTGGTTATTTAACAAATTGCAGATAATACGTTTCATTCTGTTTTTTATCCACCGCTTTTACGCCATGAATCATCCAATCCGGTGCAGGAGCCCCTTTAAGATAGTGATCAAAGAACTGTTTCATTCTAACACTCAAGTCCTTCCGGTTTGATAACTTTGTAGTCAGGTTATGCTCGTCATTGTTATAATTAAGCAACCATGCCGGCCGGCCCAATCTGCGCAGGGCAACAAAAAACTCGACTCCCTGTGAGAAGGGAACAGCCCCGTCATGATCATTCTGTCGAATCAGACAGGGAGTATGCACCCGGTCGGCAAAGAAGAGCGGACTGTTCTCAATATATAATTCAGGCTTTTCCCACAACGTACCTCCGATTCTGCTCTGCCCTTTTTCATATTGCACCTGCCTGCACATTCCGCTTGCGATCCGGATTCCTCCGTATGCAGAGGTCATGTTACTTACCGGCGCTCCCGGTGAGGCAGCTGCAAAAAGATCTGTTTGCGTAATCAGATAGGCCGCTTCATACCCTCCCCAGCTTTGTCCCTGTAACCCCAGGTGTTTCATATCCACATAGGGCCTTTGGCTAAGATACATCACACCACTCATAATTGCATTATAAGCAGACTTGCCGGGTAATCCGGTTTTATAGGAAATATCCGGTTGAAACACCAGGTAGCCGTTGCTGCAATAAAAAGTAGTATTGATGGTGCTGTAACTGGCCCGGGGTATAATATAAC
>JAGHDB010000226.1 GCA_021160155.1 Bacteroidales bacterium
AGGTTGAGAAGGTTGAGGAGGTTGAGAAGGTTGAGGAGGTTGAGAAGGTTGAGGAGAAAGAGAAGAAGAAGAAGAAAGAAGGGGGTATTGATCCCGAAGGTCAAATGACACTGGAATGGTAATTACTGACCGGCCGATTGTTCTTATGGGTATGATGGGTTGCGGGAAAAGCAGCCTGGGTAAAGCACTTGCACACCATTTGAAGCGTTTATTTATCGACCTTGACAAATCAATCGAATCCATTACGGGCCAGTCGATACCTCTAATTTTCTCACAATCAGGTGAATCGTATTTCAGGCAGGTTGAGAGTCTGGCTTTGCAGGAAGCTGTTCACACACCCGATTGTGTGATCGCCATTGGAGGGGGCACCCCCTGTTTTGGAGACAACCTGAAACTAATACTGGATAACACATTCAGTATCTACCTGAAGGTCTCCGAAGAAACATTGATACGCCGGATTATACAATCGAAAACAGTAAGACCCCTTGCAGAGGGGAAAAATCCGGATGATTTGCGTCAATTAGTCATTCAGCAACTCCAAGAACGTGAACCTTATTACCTGAAAGCAGATTCTGTAATTGAATCGGATCAAATCACACTTGAGGTGCTCGTAACAACTTTGGAAATCAAAATGAAACCCGGTTAACAGATAACCTGTGGGTTTAAAACTTAAAATATATAAACGGTTGCAGATCCGTTGTTTGTATTTCTTTAGCCAATAAAAGCACAGACAGAATGATCAAGATTTTAAACCAATAAGGTAATCCGATAAATCCACCGCGAATCTTTTCTTTTAAACTGTCAGGTAACCAAAGCAGAACAAATCCGGTGACCATCATCAGTGCTACCATCCAGTAACTTTTAAGCCATTGTACCCAAAGTCCGGGATTAAAAACACCGGGCAATTCGTGTAACATTGAGACCATTTGGCCGGGTGTGGCAGTTCTGAAAATAATCCATCCCAGCCAGACCAAATGGAAAATAAAAAATACTTTAAGTCCACGTGGGATCTTTTTCACGAATGCATTCCATGAGGGAATCGCCTGCAACCACCTGCCAATAACCAGAAGTACACCATGATAAGCTCCCCATAACACAAATTGCCAACTGGCTCCATGCCATAAACCGCCCAGGAGCATCGTAACCAGAATGTGTATACCGGTACGAAATGAACCGTGCCGGTTACCTCCCAGCGGAATATAAAGGTAATCCCGTAACCAGCTGGAGAGACTGATGTGCCATCTTCGCCAAAAATCACGCATCCCGGTCGCTTTGTATGGTGAATTGAAATTAACCGGAAGCCTGAAACCTAAAAGAAGTGCCACACCGATAGCGATGTCGGTATATCCCGAAAAATCAAAGTAGATTTGAAGCGCATATCCATAGGTAGCCATCATATTTTCAAATCCACTATACATCGAAGGATTCTCAAAAACACGATCTACCAGATTAACAGCCAAAAAATCAGCAAAGAGCAACTTTTTAATTAACCCGGCTAAAATTAAAAAGGCAGCATGCCAGACTTCCCGGCGAATTAAACGGTAGGGTTGATAAAGTTGCGGCACAAATGAAGCTGCCCTGATAATAGGTCCTGCCACCAGCTGCGGAAAAAACGAAACGTAAAAACCAAAATCCGCCAAACTTTTTACCGGAGCTACCTTTTTTCGGTAAACATCTACCGTATAGGATATCGTTTGGAAAGTAAAAAATGAGACTCCCACCGGCAAGGCAATATGATGAATATCCAGATGTATCCCACTAATATGATTCCATGCAAGTGCCAGAATATTAACTACCTGCACCGGTTCTTTCACCAGGTTTGTCAGTATATCAGCAATAAAATAAGCATACTTGAAATAGAAAAGAATCCCCAGGTTTACTGTTATCGAAAGAGCCAGCAACCACTTTCTTTTTTGCTGTGACCTGCTTGAATGTATCCCGATACCAATAAAATAATCAACGAGGGTACTAAAAATCAATATCAGAAAGAAAAGTCCGCCTGCTTTATAATAAAAATAGAGGCTCACAATGAGCAGATAGGCATTTCTAAGAGGAGGTTTCCGGTAAAAAAACGAGTAGCCCGCCAACACTACTGCAAAAAAAATCCAGAAAAAAAGTCTGGTAAAGAAAAGGGGTTGATCTGCGGCGTATCTTAACTGTTCAAATATCTGGCTCATTCAAATTAGAATTAAATTTTATGATCCAGCGATGATATGCCCACATCAGGGCATCAAACAGTTGATTGGCGATCTCCTCCCCACCGGCAAAAGAAAAGTGGGTCAGATCTTCCCGGATAAGAGGCGGATCAGTCAGATACCACCGTGCAGCCGATCCGTTCCCTCCCATCATTTTATATAAATCCCAGAAAGCCACCGGGATTTTCCGGGCAGCTTCAACCTGGGCATCACGGATCAAGGGAACGGTAGCATAAGAGTAAATGGTATTCGCTTCACGATGAGCCATATCTGAAACGCCGA
This sequence comes from Bacteroidales bacterium, assembly GCA_021160155.1. Lineage (GTDB taxonomy): Bacteria > Bacteroidota > Bacteroidia > Bacteroidales > UBA12481 > JAGHDB01. The sequence goes on from JAGHDB010000226.1 coordinate 2,478, forward strand.
CCAGCAGGATTGACACATGGGGATTCACAGCCATAAAGCGATGGATTTGTTTAATCAGTGCACGCGTATAATAACTAAAATCACGTGTACGGGCTCTCACCACATTAATTCCAAATTGCATGATAATCAGGCTGGGCGGTGGTCCATGATCAGGAACCAGATCAATACCGGCACTACCCCGTTTTGGAATATTCTCAACCTGAATCTGCGTTTGATCTTCCTGTGCCGGAAATTGTGCCTGCAGCCGGGCTCTAAGGTAACGTGTGATCCGGTCTTCTTCTAACTGTGAATCTCCGTAATGAAGTATTCTGATTTGTCCCAAACCCTGGGAATAGTGATAAAGTTGTTGAAAAAACGGTTCAAGCACAGCAGTATCCCCGAAAAATTCAATGGGTTGCCGGGGAGGTGTAAAATCCACAGAATTCTTTTTAACAAATTCGGTATCCGCAGCAACCGGAAGATCAGGACCTTTTCGTGTACCGCCGGCCATAGCAGGAACTGCATTGATCAGGGCCGGACTGACTCCGGTTTGGTTAAGCCAACCTGTTTTATGCTGCGTACCCGGAACCAGCAAAAAGTATCCCGTAACAGGCAATGCAATCAATACCAGCGTAATAAGAATTTTATACGGAGGATAAC
>JAGHDB010000045.1 GCA_021160155.1 Bacteroidales bacterium
AGGGTACTTCCAATATTACTTCGCTTCTGGATAATTCTGATCTTTGCCATAATTATGTTGGTTTGCGGTTACCCGTTAAACACTTTTTCAAGTTTAATGCCACGATGTTGCGCAACGGTATAAGCATCTCTCATCTCCATCAGAGCTTTCATGGTAGCTTTAACCAGGTTATGGGGATTGGATGATCCTTTTGATTTAGCCAGGACGTTTTTAACACCCACAGATTCCAGTACGGCTCTCATGGCACCTCCTGCCTTTACCCCGGTACCTCCGGAAGCCGGTTTCAGCCAAACAGTAGCTCCGCCAAACTTGGCCATTTGTTCATGTGGCACCGTATCGTGGATGATCGGAACCTTCACCAGGTTTTTCTTTGCTGATTCAACTCCTTTGGCAATTGCCGTTGTTACTTCATTGGCTTTACCCAGGCCCCAGCCGACCACTCCGTCTTCATTACCCACCACAACGATCGCACTAAAACTGAAAGTTCTACCTCCTTTGGTCACTTTAGTCACGCGGTTAATGGCGACTAACCGGTCTTTTAAGTCGAGATCACTGGTTTTTACCTTTCGTATACTCGTAGACATAATTTCTTAAAATTTTAACCCGCTTTTACGGGCAGCATCAGCTAATGATTTTACACGTCCATGGTAGAGGTATCCATTTCGATCGAATATCACTGACCCGATTCCTTTTTCTTTGGCTTTCTCAGCAATTCTTTGGCCAACTAACCGGGCCTGTTCTGTTTTATTGATGCCTTTATGGGCAGCAATCTCCTTTTCCAATGAAGAAGAAGAAATTACTGTGTGACCAGTCAGATCATCAACCAGTTGAACTGATATTTGTTTATTGCTCCGGAATACGGTCATACGTGGCCGGTCGGCAGAACCATTCATACCTCTTCTGATTCTGCTTTTTATTTTCTTCCTGCGTTCTAGCTTTGACAAAGCCATGATCTATCTCTGTTTATTCTGATTAATTACTTTTCAATCTTTCTATTTGGCTGCTGCTGCTTTCCCCTCTTTTCTCCTCAGTTGTTCTCCAACATATTTAATTCCTTTCCCTTTGTAAGGTTCAGGGGGCCTGAATGATCTGATCTTGGCAGCCATTTGTCCAATGAGTTGTTTGTCTGCGCTTTTAAGGGTAATGATGGGATTTTTTCTTCTTTCGGTCAGGGCTTCCACTTTTACTTCGGGTGGCAATTCGATAACTATCGGGTGTGAAAAACCGATACTCAGTTCGAGACGCTGACCGTTAGCAGTAGCTTTATATCCCACTCCCACAAGTTCCTGTTTGATTTCGTAACCGGATGATACTCCGTAAACCATATTATTAATAAGGGAACGATACAGGCCATGCAGTGCACGGTGGCGTTTCTGATCAGTAGGACGATTCACGTGAATGGTGGCCCCTTCCACTTTAACTTCGATATCCGGATCAACTTTTTGAGTCAGGGTTCCCAGAGGTCCTTTTACTTCAACCAGGTTATCTTTTTGAACTGTAACAGTCACTCCCCGGGGTAATTCTATGGGCACATTTCCAATTCTTGACATCTTTACATCATTTTAATACACGTAACACAATACCTCGCCACCCACATTTTCCTTACGGGCTTCTTTATCTGTCATTACCCCTTTTGAGGTGGATAATATCGCAATTCCAAGTCCGTTCAAAACACGTGGCAGATTGCTCACGTCGGCATATTTACGCAAGCCTGGCTTGCTGATTCTTTTAATCGATTTTATGGCTGGTGCCTTTGACACAGGATGATACTTAAGAGCGATTTTAATAATACCCTGTTTGTCATCGTCATCAAAGCGGTAACTTAAAATATAGCCCTTATCGTAAAGTATCTTGGTCATTTCGCGCTTCAGATTGGAAGCAGGAATTTCAACCACTTTATGTTTGGCCATAATGGCATTACGAATTCGGGTCAGGTAGTCTGCTATCGGATCTGTCATGGTCGTCTGATTTTTTTTACCAACTTGCTTTTTTAATACCCGGTATTAATCCGGAAGAGGCCATTTCACGAAATACGATACGACTGATTCCGAACTGTCGCATATATCCTTTCGGACGTCCTGTCAGACTGCAACGATTATGCAACCGAACCTGCGAAGAGTTTCTGGGCAGTTTATTCAGTGCTTCATAGTTTCCTTCAGCTTTATAGCGGGCTCGTTTTTCAGCATACTTGTCCACCAGCTTTTGCCGCTTAATTTCGCGAGCTTTCATGGATTCTTTAGCCATACCTATCTTTTGTTAGACTGTTTAAATGGTATTCCAAATTCTTTTAATAGGGCAAATCCCTCTTCATCGGTTTTGGCAGAAGTAACAAAGCTAATTTCCAATCCGATTATAGAGTGAATTTTATCAATATCTATTTCAGGAAAAATAATCTGTTCTGTAATACCGAGGGTGTAATTTCCGCGTCCGTCGAGCTTTGCTGTCACACCTTTAAAATCACGAATCCGGGGTAATGCAACTTTAATCAGACGTTCAAGAAATTCATACATTCGGTCACGGCGGAGCGTAACTTTAACACCAATTGGCATTTTCCGACGAAGTTTGAAATTCGAAATGTCCCGTTTTGAGATTGTTTGAACGGCTTTTTGGCCGGTAATGAGTGTCAGTTCTTCCTGGGCAACTTCAATCAACTTTTTATCAGCCACTGCCCGTCCGACTCCCTGGTTAATCACAATTTTCTCCAATTTTGGTACCTGCATCACACTGTGATATCCAAACTCTTTCTGTAATGAAGGAATGATCTCCTCCCGGTATTTATTTCTAAGATTTGGCGAATAACTCATGACTTAATTTCCTCTCCTGATTTTTTTGCGTAGCGTATCAGTTTGCCTTTTTCATTTAACCTTCGTCCAATACGTGTGGGTTTTCCACTGGATGGATCCAGTAACATCAGGTTTGATATATGAACCGGAGCCTCCTTTTTAATGATACCACCCTGTGGTGCATCATTATTTGGTTTGGTATGTTTTGACACCATGTTCACACCCTCGACAATAGCCCGGTTAGTTTTACGGATTACTTCAAGAACCCGGCCCTGTTGACCTTTTGAGTTACCCGCAATAACCATTACGGAATCTCCTTTTTTAATATGTAGTTTCTTCTGCATGGTCAGGTTGTTTATTACAGCACTTCAGGTGCAAGGGATACGATTTTCATATATTTATCTCTCAATTCCCTGGCTACCGGTCCGAAAATCCGGGTTCCTCTTATTTCCCCGGTTGCATTCAGCAGCACACAGGCATTATCATCAAAGCGGATATAGGATCCGTCTTTTCTCCTGATTTCCTTCGTCGTTCTCACCACAACTGCCTTTGAAACGGTACCTTTTTTCAGTTCGCCACCAGGCAGAGCAGATTTGACAGTAACTACAATCCGGTCGCCCACACTGGCATATCTCCGGCCGGTTCCACCCAATACGCGGATGCATAAAACCTCTTTTGCTCCACTATTATCTGCTACGGCCAAACGACTCTCTTGCTGTATCATGACTATTTAGCTCTTTCAATGATTTCCACTAATCTCCAGTTTTTTCTTTTGCTGACCGGGCGGGTTTCCATAATACGCACCCGGTCTCCTTCATGAGAAGTATTGGTTTCGTCATGAACCACAAACCGGGTAGTTTTATTGACAAACTTTCCATAAATCGGATGTTTGACTTTACGCTTGACGGCTACCACGATAGATTTGTCCATCTTGTCACTCATGACAATTCCGACACGTTCTTTTCGAAGATTTCTTTTACCTTCCATGTATTATTCACTTTTCTGTTTTTCGGCAAGTTGCCGTTGTTTTAATTCGGTCTCAAGCTGGGCAATCAGGCGACGTAAGTATCTCAGCTTATTTGGATTATCCAGGGGAGAAACCACATGATGCATTCTCATGCGGGTCAAGTTTGCCCTTTCGGTATCAATCCTTTCAACCAATTCTTTCACGGTTAACTCGCGAATTTCAGCAGTTTTCATTATTCGGTTTTTGAACTTTCAACATAATCCGGACGAATCACAAACTTGGTTTTCACCGGAAGTTTTTGTGCGGCCAGTCTCAGGGCTTCACGGGCCAGTTCCAGGGGTACCCCATCCGCTTCAAACAGTATTCGACCCGGAGTAACCCGTGCCACAAAACCTTCCGGAGCTCCTTTTCCCTTACCCATTCTCACCTCGGCAGGTTTTTTTGTAATCGGTTTGTCCGGAAAAATGCGGATCCAGATCTGTCCCTGCCGTTGCATATGCCGGGTTACGGCCACACGGGCGGCTTCAATCTGGCGACCGGTCATCCAAGTGGTTTCCAGTGACTTGATTCCGAAAGAACCAAATGCCAACCGGTTACCACGTTGGGCATTCCCTTTCATTCTTCCCTTCTGTTGCCTTCTGAACTTAGTTTTCTTTGGCTGTAACATAATAATACGATTTAACCAGTCGGTTCAACCTCTTCTGTTTTTATACCCTTTTCTGGGTGATTTTGATCCGATGTTTGGAGAGAGATCCCGTTTACCGTAAATTTCTCCCGTACAAATCCAAACTTTAATACCTGTAGACCCAACCTTTGTATGAGCTTCGGCTAAGGCATAATCGATATCGGCCCTGAGGGTATGCAGCGGAATCCTGCCTTCTTTGTAAGTTTCTGAACGGGCCATTTCTGCTCCATTCAAACGTCCCGAGATTTGAATCTTGATTCCTTCGGCACCCATCCTCATGGTAGAAGCAATCGCCATTTTCACTGCGCGGCGGTATGCAATTTTACCCTCAAGTTGCCGGGCAATATTAGAAGCAACAATCATGGCATTCAGCTCAGGTCTTTTTATTTCAAAAATATTGATCTGAACCTCTTTATTAGTGATCTTTTTCAGCTCCTCTTTCAACTTATCCACCTCCTGACCGCCTTTTCCGATAATAATACCGGGCCGGGCCGTATTGACCGTAATGGTAATCAGTTTGAGTGTCCGCTCAATCACAATTTTTGAGACGCTGGCCTTAACCAACCGGGCGTTAAGATACTTTCTGATCTTATGGTCTTCAACGATTTTATCTTTAAAATCTTTACCACCATACCAGTTAGAATCCCAACCTTTAATGATGCCCAGTCGATTGCTAATCGGATTTACTTTTTGTCCCATTTATTCGTCAGTTTTTTCTTCCTTATTGTGGCTATCCAGGTAAATGGTCACATGATTTGACCGTTTTCTAATCCGGTATGCACGTCCTTGCGGAGCCGGGCGGAGTCTTTTCAGTACTCTGCCTGAATTCACAAACACTTCTTTAACAAACAGTTTACTATCTTCAATCCGAACGCCTTCGTTTTTTGCCTGCCAGTTTGCGATAGCTGACATCAATAATTTTTCAAGCTTTATTGAAGCTTCTTTCGGACTGAAACGCAGTGTGTCCAAGGCTTTGTTGACTTCCATTCCACGAATCATATCAGCAACCAGGCGCATTTTTCTCGGAGAAGTCGGATTGTTTTTCAACGACGCAAAATACTGCGTTTTTCGCTGTTCTTTAACCTGATCTGCCCGCTCTTGTTTTCTCGATCCCATTATTGCTCGCTTTTACTTTTTACGATTACCTGCATGACCACGGAATTGCCGTGTAGGTGCAAACTCACCCAAACGGTGGCCTACCATATTTTCTGTAATATATACCGGGATGAATTTATTCCCGTTATGTACCGCAATAGTATGCCCTACAAAATCAGGAGAGATCAATGACCTTCTGGCCCATGTTTTAATAACCGTTTTTCTGGTACCGGCATTCATAGCCAGGATCTTTTTCTCCAGTTTAAAATCGATGAAGGGACCTTTTTTTAATGATCGGCTCATACCATGCTATATTATCTGGTTACTTATTGCGTTTTTCTATTATAAACTTCGAAGAGGCTTTCTTTTTTTTACGTGTCTTATACCCCTTAGCCAACACACCGGTTTTTGACCTGGGATGTCCTCCCGAGGCACGGCCTTCACCTCCGCCCATGGGATGATCTACAGGGTTCATAGCTACACCGCGTACACGCGGGCGACGGCCTTTCCATCTGGATCTTCCGGCTTTACCGCTTCGCTCAAGACCATGGTCAGAATTTGAAACCGTCCCCACCGTGGCACGGCAGGTAGTCAGTATCTTACGGGATTCCCCGGATGGAAGTTTTACTATAACATATCGCCCTTCTTTTGAAACTAACTGGGCATATGCACCGGCACTACGGGCCATTGCTCCACCCTGACCGGGTCTTAACTCAATATTATGAACGATGGTTCCAAGGGGTATTTCTCCAAGTGGCAAACTGTTGCCAATCTCAGGAGCAATGTTTTTTCCTGAAATTACATTATGGCCAGCCTCCAGTCCGTTCGGCGCCAATATATACCGCTTCTCACCATCGGAATAATTCAGTAGTGCAATACGTGCAGTACGGTTAGGATCATACTCAATACTGGCTACTTTAGCCGGAACACCATCCTTATCTCGTTTGAAATCAATCACCCGGTACATCCTTTTTGCCCCGCCACCAACATGGCGAACAGTCATTTTACCCCTGTTGTTTCTTCCGCCACTTTTTTTCAGCGGCTTCAAAAGAGATTTTTCAGGAACCGAACTAGTAATTTCTTCAAATGTTCCTATAATTTTTCCTCTCTGTCCCGGTGTAACCGGATTAAACTTTTTAACTGCCATTACCTGCTAAATATTGCTGTAAAAATCAATTGTATCTCCTTCAACCAAAGTAATAATGGCCTTTTTATATGCATTTGTTTTACCACGAATCGTTCCGGTACGCGTAAACCGACTTTTCTCCTTACCTCCGTAACGCATGGTATTGACGGTAGCAACTTTTACCCCATACATCTCCTGAACAGCCTGCCGGATCTGGTATTTATTCGCCTTTTTATGAACGATAAAACCATATCGCTGAAGCTTATCAGTTTGGTCGGTCATCTTCTCCGTCACGATGGGTTTAATTAAAATATCCATTATTCCCTGATCTTATAATCCAAAATTTTTATGTATAGAATCGATTGAACTTTCAACGAAAGCTATGGTCGATGCATTCATTATGTCATAAGTACTTAAATCCGTGGATGTTATAACTTTAACACCCTTCAAATTTCGAGACGACAAATATACGTTTTTATTTGGTTGATTTAAAACTAAAAGCAGTTTTTTATCACTCACCTTGAGATTCTCCCGCATCTCAGAAATGGTGCGGGTTTTAGGTTCATCAATGAGAAAATCCTCAATCACCATTATTTGACTGTTTTGAGCTTTATAGCTTAAAGCAGATTTTCGAGCCAAAATTTTTACCTTCTTGTTGACTTTTATCCCGTAATCTCTGGGCCTCGGGCCAAATACCCGTCCGCCACCTTTGAACAGGGGTGACTTGATGCTTCCGGCACGGGCTGTCCCGGTTCCTTTCTGGCGTTTTATTTTTCGGGTACTGCCACTGATCTCTGCACGTTCTTTGGCCTTGTGGGTTCCCTGACGACGATTGGCCAGAATCTGTTTGACATCCAAATAAATGGCATGATCATTAGGAGCAATTCCAAAGATTTCATCTTTGAGCTCCACTTTTCGTCCGGTTTCTTCGCCGGAAATTTTATAAACAGTAAGTTTCATTACTTTTCTATTAAGACATAAGACCCTTTCGCTCCGGGCACCGAACCTTTCAGGATCATCAGGTTATGCTCGGGAATGATTTTCATGATCTGTAGGCTGATCATTTTCACCTTTCTGCCACCATCCTGGCCGGCCATACGCATTCCTTTAAAAACACGGCTGGGATAAGAGGATGCACCAAGAGACCCTGGTGCTCTGAGACGGTTATGCTGTCCATGGGTTTTGTCTCCCACTCCATGAAAACCATGTCGTTTAACCACCCCCTGAAATCCTTTACCTTTCGTGTCACCGGTAACATCAACCCAGCGATCTTTATTAAAAGTTTCAACCGTGATAACATCACCAGGTTTCACATTCTCACCTTTATCCAGATTAAATTCAGCCAATTTACGCTTGGGGGTTGTATGGGCATTTTTAAAATGGCCCAGCATGGGTCGGGGGGTATTTTTTTCTTTCTTTTCACCGAATGCAACCTGTGCAGCTTCATACCCGTCATTCTCAGTAGTTTTGATTTGAGTAACGACACAGGGGCCGACTTCAAGCACAGTACAGGGAATGTTTTTCCCGCTGTCATCAAACACTGAAGTCATTCCTATTTTTTTCCCTATTAAGCCTTGCATTGTTCTATCTCTTAGAATTAGACTTTTATTTCTACTTCAACTCCTGAAGGCAGTTCAAGCTTCATGAGCGCGTCAATTGTTTTCGCCGTGGAACTGTAAATATCAATCAGTCTTTTGTATGAGCTGAGTTGAAATTGTTCCCGTGATTTTTTGTTTACGAATGTGGATCTGAGCACGGTAAAAACCCGTTTATGCGTCGGCAGTGGTATAGGGCCGCTAACTACAGCACCGGTACTTTTTACCGTTTTTACGATCTTTTCGGCGGATTTATCCACCAGGTTGTGATCATACGATTTCAATTTGATCCTGATCTTCTGACTCATTAGTTAACTGTTGTTTATCTATAATAAATCTACACGTCCAAAAATATGTTGTATTATCTCTATGGCCAGTTCCCGGGGGACTTCAGCATAATGTGAAAATTCCATGGAGGAACTGGCTCTTCCGGATGTTAAGGTTCTGAGGATGGTCACATACCCGAATTGTTCAGCAAGCGGTACTTGAGCCCGAATTACCCTGCCACCGGCTTTTGACTCCATGCCTTCAATCAAGCCGCGTCTTTTATTCAGATCAGCAATTACATCGCCAAAAAACTCCTCAGGGCAGACCACTTCAAGATTCATGATAGGTTCAAGTAAGATGGGGGCTGCTTTCTCACATCCTTCTCTGAAAGCCTTCTGAGCAGCAATCTCAAATGCAATCTCATTTGAATCCGTCGGATGGAAAGCGGCATCGGTTAATTGAACAGAAAGATTTTGAAGCGGATAACCAGCCAAAACCCCGTTTTGCATAGCCATCTTGAATCCCCTTTCAACAGATGCCTGAAACACACGTGGCAACTGTTCGGATGAAAGTAAAGATTCAAATTGCAAACCTTTTGAAGTTTTTTCTCCCGGAGCAAGAGTAACAGAAATTTCAGCAAAAACGGTTCTTCCACCCGCATCCTGTCTGAACGATATCTGTTTATTAACTTCTTGACTAATAGATTCTTTATAAGCTACCTGAGGTATTCCCCGGTTAAGTTCGAGCTTAAACTCCCGTTTTAGCCGGTCAAGAATGATTTCAAGATGAAGTTCTCCCATCCCACTGATAATGGTCTGACCTGAATCTTCATCGGTTCGTGCATTAAAAGTAGGATCTTCATCTGTCAACTTACCGAGTACCTCTGAAAGCCGGTCCATATCCTCCTGGGTTCTTGCTTCAACGGCAATTCCCAAAACCGGATCCGGAAAAACCATAGGTTCTAAAATAATCTTGTGATGATCATCACAAAGCGTATCGCCGGTTTTGATCTCTTTAAAACCGACTGCCACCCCAATATCTCCAGCTTCAATAACCTCTCTGGCATTCTGTTTATTGGCATGCATTTGATATAACCGGGTGATTCGTTCTTTCTTGCCGGTACGCATGTTATACACAGTGGCTCCCGACCTGATCGACCCGGAATAAACCCTCAGGTAAGCCAAACGGCCTACAAACGGGTCAGTGGTAATTTTAAAGACGAGTGCTGCAAAAGGAGCCTGCAGATCCGGTTCACGGGTAGTGTCCGTTTGAGATTTTGGATTTATCCCGTGTATTGCACCCACATCAACCGGACTGGGCAGGTAAGCAGCAATTGCATCAAGCAGAGGCTGCACTCCTTTATTTTTGAATGCTGATCCACAAAGAACCGGAACTATTTGACTATTCAGAGTTGCCTGTCTGATAATTTTTCTTATCTCATCCGCATGAATAGAGGATTTGTCTTCAAAAAATTTCTCAAGCAGATGATCGTCAATTTCACAAACAGATTCAAGTAACCGGTCTCTCCATATTTGAACCGTTTCTTGCAAATCATGCGGAACAGGTTCTTTATGATAATGCAACCCAAATTCCTTCTCATCATCCCAAACCAATACCTGCTCTTCGATTAAATCAACAACACCTGAAAAGTCATTCTCTGAGCCAAATGGAATTTGAAGCGGAACCGGCCTGGCCCCTAATTTCTCCTCCATTTCAGAAATCACCCTGAAAAAATCAGATCCGATTCGATCCAGCTTATTTACAAAAGCAATTCTGGGAACGTGGTATTTATCGGCCTGATGCCAAACTGTTTCTGACTGGGGTTCTACTCCCCCAACTCCGCAAAAAACAGCAATGGCCCCGTCAAGCACCCTGAGTGAACGTTCAACTTCAACTGTAAAATCCACGTGACCAGGAGTATCAATAATATTAATCTTATAATGTTGATCCCGGTAGTCCCAAAATGTAGTGGTAGCAGCTGAAGTGATAGTAATTCCTCTCTCCTGTTCCTGAATCATCCAGTCCATCGCAGCAGCACCGTCATGAACCTCCCCCATCCGGTGCGTAATACCGGTGTAAAACAGAATTCGTTCGGTAGTTGTTGTTTTGCCCGCATCTATGTGGGCCATGATACCGATGTTTCGGGTATAAGAGAGATCCTGTGCCATCCCAACCTGTCAAAGAACGTATTACTGATTAGAACCGGAAATATGCAAAAGCCCGGTTGGCTTCAGCCATGCGGTGGGTGTCTTCTTTCTTCTTAAAAGCACCACCCTCCTCTTTATAAGCAGCAATTATTTCAGCTGCAAGTTTCTCACTCATCGACCGGCCCGAACGTTTACGGGCAAATTCGATGAGATTTTTGTTCCCTATTGAAATTTTGCGCTCTGGCCTGACTTCCATCGGTACCTGAAAAGTGGCACCACCTACCCGGCGACTTTTAACTTCCACACCTGGAGTAATATTTTCCAAAGCTTTTTTCCAAATCTCCAATGGCGTCAAATCGTTTTCATTGATCTTCTGGTCAACCAAATCAAGCGCTTTATAAAAGGTTTTGAACGCTTTGCTCTTTTTGCCATTCAACATCAGATCATTGACAAACCGGGTTACCGAAACATCTCCGAATTTCGGATCAGGTAATAAAATTTGTTTTTTGGGTTTTGACTTTCTCATGAACCTTATACCATTTATTATTTTGCTTGTTTCGGGCGCTTGGCACCATATTTTGACCTCCTTTGGGTTCTCCCGTCAACTCCTGCTGCATCCAGTGCCCCTCTGATCATATGGTAACGAACACCCGGCAGGTCTTTCACTCTTCCGCCACGAACCAATACAATTGAGTGCTCCTGAAGATTATGACCTTCACCCGGAATATATACGTTAACCTCTTTCTGGTTGGTCAGCCTCACTC
>JAGHDB010000277.1 GCA_021160155.1 Bacteroidales bacterium
GGTATGAAGTTCTGTCAGTACCCAAAAACTCCCTGAAACCGGTTTTATGCCGGTAACCCGGGGAGTTTATTATTTCAGAAAGGTTGGGTGTTTATTTCCTGGTCGGATCCGGATGAGCGATCTTGGCTACATACTCTTTATAGTTGAAGCTTTTGAAATTCTTACTCTCTTTGTTGTGGCACTTTATACAAACCTTTTCGTCGGGGAGGATCAACCCGCTGGCCAGGGCTTTCTCCTTGTTTTTCATAATCGTCATCGATTTGTACATACTACCCGGTCCGTGGCAAGATTCACAGGAGACACCCTCTTTAACGGTAATACCCATTTTGAGACCGGCATCCACACCGGCTGCAGTAGAGTGACATTTTAAACATTTGGGATCTTTGGCCTCGTCGGCACTCAAACTCTTCATTGCTTTGGCATGCGGTCCCTGGGACCACTTTTTATACTGCTCACCTTTCGGAGGCTTGTTATGACACATCTTGCACTTGGCAGCACCCACATACTTATAAGTTGCTGGAGGAGCCGGCGTCTTGGCAGCAAAGAGACCAAGAATAAATAACAGAGGCAGAATTTTTGCAATCATGATAACTCGATTAATTTAGATTATTCAACTGTTTATTTCTTAACACAAGGGCAATTTATAAAAACTATTGAATTGTGGCAATTTCCTTACTTTTGTTAAAAAACATAACTTTCTGAAATTATGAAAAGAATATCTGTGGTACTGTTGGGCCTGATCTGGATAATGCTTGGATGCAAGCAACAGCCGGTTAACTACTTAGAAGAGACTCCTGAAGCTCATAACGCCCGTATGGAGTGGTGGCGTGAAGCACGTTTTGGTATGTTCATCCATTGGGGTTTGTATTCCGTCCCGGCGGGTGAATGGAAAGGACAAACCCATTATGCAGAGTGGATCCGCAACAATGCACATATCCCGCTCGATACGTACAACCTGTTTGTAAAACAGTTTAACCCGGTAAATTTTAATGCAGAACGGTGGGTTGATATGGCCAAGGATGCCGGGATGAAATATATAGTTATCACCTCAAAACATCATGATGGTTTTTGTCTGTTCGATTCAAAATATACCGATTTTGATATCGCATCCACGCCTTATAAAAGGGATGTTTTGAAAGAACTGGCCGATGCCTGTCATAAAAACGATATCAAAATGTGCTGGTATCATTCGATCATGGACTGGCATCATCCGGATTATCTTCCGCGCAGAAGCTGGGAAAAAGACAGAAGCACCGAAGGAGCTGATTTTAATCGTTATGTGACCTATCTTAAAAATGAACTGACAGAACTATTGACCCATTACGGTGAAATCGGTGTGTTATGGTTTGACGGTGAATGGGAAAGCACCTGGAACAGTGAATATGGTAAAGAGATCTACCAGCATGTCAGATCATTGCAACCTAAAATCATTGTCAACAACCGGGTAACCGTCGGACGCAGCGGAATGGCCGGAACCACAAAAGAAAAGGAGTTCGGGGGTGATTTCGGGACTCCTGAACAGCAGATCCCGGCAACAGGGATCCCCGGTTATGACTGGGAAACCTGCATGACCATGAATAACCATTGGGGATATAATAAATTCGACAAAAACTTTAAATCGTCCAAGCAATTAATCCGGATGTTGACTGATATCGCCAGTAAAGGGGGTAACTTTCTCCTGAATATCGGTCCGAAAGCAGATGGTACTTTTCCTCATGAAGCCATTGTACGACTTAAAGATATGGGTAAGTGGATGAAAGTTAACGGAGAATCCATTTACGGTACGAAAGCGAGCCCATTTAAAATTCTCCCGTGGGGCCGTTGTACCCAAAAAACCATGACCGGCGGTACCCGGCTCTATCTCCATGTTTTTTACTGGCCTGAATCGAATGAATTAGTAGTTCCGGGATTGGGAAGCAAACCGATCAGAGCCTACCTGCTTGCCGATCCTGATCAGCAGGAATTAAAAATTGCCCGTCATCGTGATGCACTGTCAATCTCTCTACCTGCACAACCACTGGATCCCTGGAACACAGTAGTAGTACTTGATATTGAAGGAGAACCTGTTGTTTATGATGCACCGGTAATCTCCGCTTTCGCACCGGTTTTCATCAATGAAATAAAAGTTGAAATCATCAAAGGAGAATCAGTATCAACCATCCGGTATACACTTGATGGCAGTGAACCCTCTGTTCAATCGCCCAAATATGAACAACCCCTGACTCTCAAAGATGAAACGGAAGTTCATGCCACCTGTTTCGTGGATGGAGAACCGGTCAGTTCCACTGCTTCAATGCACTTCAGAAAAGTCAAGCCGATGACCGGCCGCTCTTTAGACGAAGTTAAACCCGGGCTCATGTACCATTGGTATGACGGTAAGTGGGACAGTCTGCCAGCTTATAGTGGACTTACACCTAAAATTACCGGTGTATCCGAAAACTTTTCAGAAGCAGACAATTCAAAGGATGACAATTTTTCAATTGATTATCAAGGCTTTATTCAAATCCCTACTACAGGTGTTTATCGCTTCTATCTAACCTCTGATGATGGCAGCCGGCTTTACCTGAATGAAAAAGTGTTGATTGATCATGACGGACTTCACGGAGCCACTACCAAATCAGGCCTGGTGGCTCTCGAACAGGGTCTCCATTCACTCAGGATCAGTTATTTTGAAAAATCCGGGAACAACTCTCTGAAACTCGAATGGGCCAGCCAGGATATATCTAAAGAATTAGTCCCCTCAAAACAATTCTATCACTATCACTGATCCTGTTCACCGGTTTTAATCAGGAATTTAAAACGGCTCATTAAACAATCTCTATCAGATCGATCTGATCAGGCTGAGCAGTGCCTAATCCAAGTTTCTGAGCCAATCCGAGATGTACTACCCGGTCACCCAGTGGTTCCAACCCGTTGTCAGCACGCTGCTTCTCCAGCATATCCAGCATAATACGATCCACAGCCACCGGGTCGGTACCGGCTATTACACAATGGAATGCTCTGATTGAACTAATATTCCAGACGGGACCACCCTGGATCACACCAAGCAGGCCATCCACCAGGATCAGTTTCTGTTTTTCCCGGATCACCGGAATAGCATTTACTTCGGCAATACCCGGACCGGAGCATCTGTTGTGGTGCATGGATCCGGGATTATCTATAATGCCATAGTGTTGTTTCAAACTTCCCGTAAAACCGGCAATCCGGTGATCCTTGATCAGCGGAATATTAATCATTACATCACATTGATCGGTCAGAATACGGGCCACCCTGGATGTTTTATCCCCCACCGGATAATCTTCATCCGAATACCCGTAACCGGGATCACGGCGGTTTGAAAAAGTGGCAACTACCCGGGTTTTCCCGGGTTCTTTCTGAATAGTATACCCGGCTGCCTGGAGTTCAGCCTCACTGCGATCCCAGATCACCAATTGATCCTCTGTCACTCCCGTTGATTTCAAGCTGGAGGTTATGGCATCTGTCATGGCTGTAAAATGGCTTGTCCATCCGGTATTCTTCACAGATCTTAATCCCAAAGTATTGATCTTCAAACCAATTCGCTTTCCCTTTGGAATAAACTCCGCCCAGGCCCGACTCAATTTCTTTTTACCCGAAAGAGTCATTACCGCCTGATCAATCATCTGTCTCAGGATTTTTTTATTGACCTCACCTGTTCTTGAATCCACCACATCCGGGTTAACTACCTTTACTACCCGGCTTATTTTCTGACCCTGAACACCAGCAGCCCAACCAAGTTTCGAAAGGACAGCTATACCCGCTGTTCCCACTGCCGTATTTCTTATAAACTTTCGCCTCGTTACCATTTTTTTATATTTCTTTAATTATATTTTCGTAACAATTCAATCACTTGACTGTTTGATAAATAATGGTTCAAAAGATAAGGAAAAATGAAACCTTTTCATCTCTTACTGATCATTATCATATCAATAATTCCTGTAAAAACGATGAACGCCACGGTACAACAACCAAATTCATCCCCTGAAACAGCAATATTCGCCGGAGGTTGTTTCTGGGGGATGGAGCATTATTTTATTAAAGAACCCGGTGTAATCCGGACAGAGGTGGGATACACCGGAGGTCACACAGAACACCCCACTTATGAAGAAGTCTGCAATCATAATACGGGCCATGCCGAAGCCATCCGGGTAACCTATGATCCCGAACAGACCTCGTTTGAGCTCTTGGCCAGACTCTTTTTTGAAATCCATGATCCAACACAAGTGGATCGCCAGGGTCCGGATATTGGAACACAATACCGGAGTGAAATATTTTACCTGAGCAATTCTCAAAAAATGATCGCCCTGAAGCTTATCGAACAACTTCGCCAGAAAGGATTTCAGGTGGCTACAAAGGTGACACCTGCCAATTTATTCTGGCCAGCCGAAAAGTACCACCAGAACTACTACCGGAAAACCGGTGGCAACCCATATTGTCATATCCGGCAAAAACGGTTCTGAATAATCGGGTGAGTGGATTTCGTGTAAAAATGAGTTTGCTTTTTAGGTTCATTGCCCCTACTTTTAATGCCGCAACAGCGAAACTTAAGTACTACTTATGCCTAAACAATTTCAACATTCAAACCTCTCCCGTTCTTCCTTAATCCCTTTTCTCACCCTCATCGTTCTTTTCTTCTCCTCCTGCATCAAAGAGAATCAACCCCCTGTGGCCACATTCACCATTGATCCTGCCACGGGTAATACCGAAACGATCTTCATTTTCAATGCCTCTGCTACTACAGACCCGGATAACTCCACAGATGACTTGGTTATTATGTGGGACTGGGAGGGAGACGGATTTTTCGATACACCATATGCCGTAAAAAAAACTGCGGATCACATTTATCCCGATCCCGGTGATTATCAGGTAACCCTGGTGGCCAGAGATATCCGGGGCCTGACTGACACAACCAGAATCGCACTCACCATAGTCAGTGCCAATCTACCCCCCGAACAACCTTCGGCCCCGAACCCTGCTGACGGTGCCAAAGATCTGGGTGTAAACACCAGTATATCGTGGGACTGTGTTGATCCGGACGGAGATATGATCCTCTACCAGGTCTATTACGGAACGGATAATCCCCCACCCGTATATCTGAATAATTATACTTTTAATACATTCAAGCCTGACAGGCTTGCATATGGCACCACCTATTACTGGAAAATCAAAGCCAGGGATGCCAAAGGCCATACAGTAGAAGGACCGGTATGGTCGTTTTCAACTATTGATATTGAATTTGCTGAATTTACGGATGAACGCGACGGACAAACTTATCAGATCGTTCAGATTGGAGATCAATGGTGGATGGCACAAAACCTGAATTATGATGCCGGTGACGGGAGCTATTGTTATGAGGATAATCCAGCACGATGTGAAATGTACGGTCGCCTGTATAATTGGGAGACTGCCATGAAGGCTTGCCCAAAAGGATGGCATCTGCCTGCTAAAGAGGAGTTTAATATTATGATCGATCATTTAGGCGGATCAGAAATTGCAGGAGGGAAATTAAAGGATTACGAATCAGGCTGGTGGCGGGAACCAAATACCGGGGCAAATAACCTGAGCGGATTCACCGCCCTGCCTGCCGGACGCAGATATCCTGAGGGAATTTATACCGGGCTTGCTCTGTATGCCCAGTTTTACAGTGCCACTGAATTTAACGACCGGGATGCTTATAACCTGACACTGGGGTATGATTACGAAGGAAGTTTTATCTATAACTACCGAAAAAGTTACGCAATTTCGGTAAGATGCATTAAGGATTAATAAGGAAATCGGAGAACCGGGAGGGAGTTACTCTTCAGAAAAATCTTTCAGAAGTTCCCGGTATTTAGAAAAAACGCGTGCCCGGCTGACACATCCGACATATTTATCCCCATCAAGTACTACCATATTGTACTTGCCCGATTTCTGAAATTTGATGGCAACCTCTTCCATGCTATCTGAAAGAGAGACAAAATGTTCAGGATAATACATCAGGTCGGCGCAGGTAAGCTGATCATATTTTTCAGTTTCAAACATCACGTGACGCAGGTTTTCCATAATGATCAAACCCAGAAAATGTTGCTCCCCTTCAACCACCGGAAAAATATTACGATTGGAATGAGCAACCACGTTCACCAGTTCTCTCAGCGTCTGTTTAGGTTTGACTACTTTAAAATCCGTTTCAATTAACTGGGCTACATCCATCAGGCTTAATACTGCTTTATCTTTATTGTGCGTGATTAATTCTCCGCGTTTGGCCAACCGGTAATTATATACCGAATGAGGTTGGAGATATCTTGAAGTCACATAAGCTACAGCCACAGTCAGCATCAGTGGTATAAACAACTGATAGCCACCGGTTATTTCAGCAATCAGAAACATGGCGGTCAACGGAGCATGCATGACACCCGACATCACTCCGGCCATTCCTACCAGCACAAAAGACTTTACCGGCAGTTTGATCCATCCGGCCTGATTAATTACATTCACCAGGAAAAAGCCGGTAAAACCTCCGATAAACAGGCTGGGTGCGAAGATACCCCCCACACCACCGGCACCGGTGGTGATGGCTGTGGCAATAACTTTTATCAATATCACAATGGCCAGTAATCCGAGAAATAATCCCGTGTGTCCGGCTACAGACATAAACCAGCTTCCTTCAAAGATATTAGCCGGATGGTCAGACAACAGAGAACGAAGTGCCTCATAACCCTCGCCGTAAAGCGGAGGAAACAGGTAAATCAACAATGCCAGCACCACACCCCCTATGGCCCATCTCTTCCAGGGAGAGTGAAATTTTCCCAAATAACCTTCAACAACTCTTATTCCATGACCAAAATAGGCAGAAACCAGTCCGGCCAGAATTCCCAGCAGCAGATACCAGGGCAAATCAGGCAGAGAAAAAATCTCATTCAGTTGAACACTGAATAATACATCACTACCCATTAAAAACCATGCTACCGAAGAGGCGGTAACAGCTGAGATCATTAAGGGAACCAGCGAGCTGAAAGTCAGATCCAGCATCAATACTTCAAGAGTAAATCCCACTCCCGCAATCGGGGCTTTGAAAATCCCCGCTATGGCACCGGTTGCGCCACACCCTACCAGTAAAGTAATGGTTTTGTAATTCAACCTGAAAAACCTTCCGATGCGTGAACCTAAAGCAGATCCGGTCAGTACAATAGGGGCCTCCAAACCGACCGATCCGCCAAATCCTACTGTGGCGGCCCCGGCCAGCATAGATGAATAAGTATTATGAGGCTTGATCAGGCTGTTTTTTCTGGAGATAGCATAAAGAATCCTGGTAATACCATGCGAAATCGAATCTTTCAGAATAAATCGCACAAAAATAACCGTCAGCAGAATCCCGATCACGGGATAGAGTAACAATCTCCAGCCTGGTCCCTGAGTACTGAATCCCTCGGTTAGCAAACGGTCTATATCGTGAACCACATTCTTCAATAATACAGCCGCTAATCCACTTAACAACCCAACCACAAAGCTTAGCAGCAGAATGGCATCCCGGCGGTGCGAATGAAAAAACCTGGAATTTCTGACTCGTGTTACAAAGGGCATTCCTAAAAATTTGACACAACAAAGATATTCAGAAAAGTCTAATCCTCAGACCATTTCTTCAGTAATTGACGATATGAAGAGAAAAGTCTGGCCCGCGAAATAAAACCGATATACCGGTCGTCTTTAATAACCGGAATATTAAATTTGCCACTCAGGTTGAATTTTTTGACTACCTCCTCCACCGTATCATCAGGATCAATGGTTACATCCGGTTTGATCATGAGATTTCTGACAAAAGTATTCTCATAAAGTTCGGGACGAAACATAATACCCCTGATGTCATCCAGGATCACCATTCCGTAAAACACCATTCCATCATCCACCACCGGAAAAATATTTCTCCTGGTTTGTGAAATGGCTTTCACCAGATCCCCCAGGGTAGCATCCAGCCTGATGGTAGTAAAATTACGTTCGATCAATTTATCCACTCTCATAAGAGAGAGTACAACTTTATCCTTATCGTGGGTAAATAGTTGTTTTCTTCGGGCTAACTGGATGTGATATACTGAGTTAGGCTCAAAATACTTTACCACAGCATAAGAGATGGTAGCAGTAATCATCAATGGCAGAAAGAGGCTATATGCCATAGTAATCTCAGCGATCAGAAAAATGGCAGTCAACGGGGCATGTAATATTCCGGCTACCATACCGGCCATGCCCACCAGGGCAAAATTAGTCCACGGGAGATGTTGATGAAACAGATGATTATATACCACTGTAAACAAGATACCGGCAGTCATTCCTGCAAACAGGCTGGGAGCGAAAATCCCACCCACTCCTCCGGCTCCGAAAGTTACTCCCGTAGCTATTGCTTTTACAAAAAGTAATAAAAACAACAACACAATAACCGCGATCAGATTTCCTTCAAATGAAAAGAACGGGGACTCTTTAAACAGAAATTCAATACTCCGGTTTAATCCTGAATTAATCACCTCATAACCCTCTCCATACAGACTCGGGAATAAAAAGACCAAAAGTCCGAGAATAGTTCCGCCGATCAACCACTTAACCATTTTACTTTTCACCCGGTCAAACCAGTTTCCGGTCCAGTCAATCACCCGGATATAATATACCGAAACCGCCGCCGTAAAAAGGCCCAGCACTACAAAAAGCAGTATATGGGACATTTCAAACTTTGGGATGTCTTTCACTTTGTACAAAACATCCTGACCTAAAAACCAGTATGAAGTAAGTGCGGCCGTGGTTGAAGAAAGCAGTAACGGAACCAGCGACGACATGGTCAGATCAAGCATAATAACCTCCAGAACGAAAACGATAGCAGCAATCGGTGCTTTAAAAATGGCCGACATTGCTCCTGCAGAAGCACATCCGATCAAAAGAATAATTTGCCGGTAGGATAGATGAAGCAACTGACCCAGATTTGAGCCAATGGCACCACCGGTAGCTACTGTCGGCCCCTCCAGTCCGACTGACCCGCCAAAACCCACCGTCAGGGTACTGGTAAGTATTGAAGAATATAAATTATGCCTTCTGACTAATCCTTTTGTTGAGGAGATTGCATGCAAAACTGTCGGAACTCCATGCCCCACCCGCACTTTGATAACAAAATTCATAAGCAACAACACAGATGCAATTCCGATCGCCGGATAAATGATCAGGAGATAATTATCAAAGCTTGTCGAAAATCCCCTGGTCAGGAAAGTCCGGATGAGATAAACCATATTTTTGATTAAAACGGCTGCAAATCCGGATGCAAATCCTAAAACAACAGATAAAACCAGGATGAAATTCCGG
This sequence comes from Bacteroidales bacterium, assembly GCA_021160155.1. Classification (GTDB taxonomy): domain Bacteria; phylum Bacteroidota; class Bacteroidia; order Bacteroidales; family UBA12481; genus JAGHDB01. The sequence goes on from JAGHDB010000277.1 coordinate 9,334, forward strand.
TTACTGACATGTCGGATTCTCCATTTCAGGAATCGGTTCAGCCATCTTAATCGTTTTTGTTTTGTATGAACCATGATCAAATTGGTGACAAAAATAGCAGGATTACATCCTCATTCCTTCAGGTGAATTAACTATCTTTATCACCCGGTAAAAAAACAATTAATTATTCAATTATGAAACGTGATTCAGAGGTTTTTAATTTGATCTTTGAGGAACAACAAAGACAAAAAAGAGGAATAGAATTAATCGCTTCAGAAAATTTTGTCAGTGAACAGGTTCTTGAAGCTATGGGATCGGTCATGACAAATAAATATGCCGAAGGATATCCCGGTAAAAGATATTATGGAGGATGTGAAATCGTTGACCAAACCGAGCAACTCGCTATTGACCGCCTGAAAAAACTTTATAATGCCGAATGGGTAAATGTTCAGCCACATTCCGGAGCCCAGGCCAACATGGCGGTCATGCTGACCGTTTTGAAACCGGGTGACACATTTTTAGGCCTTGACCTGTCACACGGCGGACACCTTTCGCACGGTTCACCTGTAAATAGTTCCGGTATTCTTTACCACCAGGTGGCTTATGGCGTTAAGAAAGAAACCGGAAGAGTAGATTATGACATGATGGAGGAGGTTGCTCTGCGCGAAAAACCCAAACTGATCATCGGAGGAGCATCGGCCTACAGCCGTGAGTGGGATTATGCCCGGATGAGGGAGATTGCCGACCGGATCGGCGCCCTGCTCATGATTGATATGGCCCACCCGGCCGGACTTATCGCGGCCGGTCTGCTGGATAACCCTCTGCCCTATGCCCATATCGTCACTTCAACTACCCATAAAACACTTAGGGGACCACGGGGAGGAATAATTCTGATGGGTAAAGATTTTGAAAATCCCTGGGGGATCACTACTAAAAAAGGAGTGGTCAGAATGATGTCATCCCTTCTGAATTCCGCTGTATTTCCCGGGATTCAGGGTGGTCCACTGGAACATGTAATCGCTTCAAAAGCAGTAGCCTTCGGGGAGGCGCTGCAACCTGAATTTAAAACTTACCAACAGCAGGTTCAAAAGAATGCCGTACGGATGGCTGAAGCTTTTATGGAAAGAGGATATCAGGTGATCTCAGGAGGCACCGACAACCACAGTATGCTGATTGATTTACGGACTAAATTTCCGGATATTACCGGTAAAATAGTGGAAAACACCCTCGTTAAAGCCGATATCACCGTGAATAAAAACATGGTGCCTTTTGACTCCCGGTCCCCATTTCAAACCTCCGGTCTTCGGGTGGGAACCCCGGCCATTACCACACGCGGACTGAAAGAGGAGCAGATGGAACTTATCGTGGAATTAATCGACCGGGTTATCCGGGATATTGATAATGAAAAAAACCTGCAACAGGTTAAAATTGAAGTCAATAACCTTATGAATCAATTCCCCGTGTTTGCATGGTAACCACAAACATCTAACATCTAATATCCAATATCTAACATCTAATATCTAA
>JAGHDB010000057.1 GCA_021160155.1 Bacteroidales bacterium
CCATTAAGCAACGACTTTGATTGTTTTAAAATCTGCTCTTTGGTCTCTTTTGTAAATCCACTTTTTTCAGACATTTCCAATTTCGCCCTAATCCAATCAATTTGAACCTGTTGCTTTCGAGCTTGCCTAATCAAATCGTTCACAAGTTCACTTTTACTTGAATATTCTTCATTGTCTACCTGAGCCTTTAACCACTCGTTGTTTGGTTTTGAAAATGAAATACTTTGTCTTGGCATAACTTTATTATTTTGATGTAAGATTACACCATTTTTGAATCAATTGCAACTTTTCTTAGTATTGTTGGCAACTTATTAGTGTTCTATCAGTCGTCATGCATAAATGTAGCGCATTCTAATGAGAATGCAATTATCAAACGATAAGTTAATCTATAAAATGTGGCAGATGACTGATAACACGAGTTGGACAGAGCCGCATACCTGTCATGGGCATTCTATCGGGTGTTGGGTTGGTATCAAAGCCATTTTGCATAGTTCAAGGGGCGAATGTGCTTTGACCGGTAATCCTTTATACGAAAACTAACTTTATGATCCTGGCACGGTATCCTGATCAGGGATACCTGAAAATCAATTCGGCCAGGTGGATTTAACAAGATAAAATCGTCTCTCTGGCTGGTTAGTTTTTCACACACCGCACAGGCAGATAATAAATACGACCTGCCACAACACTCATGTTTTTGTTCAGCAATTTATCTACATACCAGAGATGGGTCTGTCCGGTATTTGTATTGGTACTGGTATAGTAATTGACGAATCGTCCCCTGCCTCTATAGCCTTGAGGATCATGATAACCGGTGAGCAACAGGTGTAAATCGCTGGATCCTCCCAAAAGCAGATCGGAGATTTTCGTATCAGGCCCAAGATCAGCCATCAATCGGTTCCAGTCATCCAGGGTTGGGATCCGCCAGCCGGTTGGACAAGGTACGAAACGACCAGACAAAGCTACGTAAGGATATAAATAACCATACTTATTCACACTGTCACTCTGACCCTTGTAAATATCAGGAGTATACGGACTTGAAGTTGGCGGCGGTACATATCTTGAGTTGCTTTGAGTCCACCAGGTATTCCCGATTTTGACGGTTCCATAATATTCAGGCACGGATCTTCCTCTTCTGTCTTCCATTAATCCGGTTGTGTGAGTCCCGTTGAAAACCCGGACGGTATCATAGTCAACACTGCTTTTCCCCCGGGTATCCGTGACCATCAATACCACCGGGTAATCACCGGGTTGATCAAAATGAGTCCATATCTCGTATTGATTATCATACACTGTATCCCATTCACCGTCGTTGTTCAGATCCCATTGAATTTTCCGGTCGTAATACCCGTCTTCGCGATCCCATGACAATCTCGCGTGAAGATAGAAGGTAGTTGAAGGATTGCCATACCGGTTACCCAGAGTGAGTACAGCCACAGGGGGTGTATTAAACGGAAAGGTTTCTATTTCCTGAATGGTATCCATATATAGACCATCCGGATCAGTAACTCTAAGTTTAATTCCGTGTACTCCCTCCAGCGGGATTATGCAGGAGAAAAATGGGGAACTGCTGTTTTCAATCTCCCATTGATTGTCGTTAAAAACATCCCAGGAGTAAGTGATCCTGGCACCTGGGTCTCCCTTGATATAGCTTTGACTGGCATCCAAATGGATGGTGTCTTCAAATGTGCAGGGCCAGCATTCCGATTGAAAAATGGGTACGATCCGGTCATTGAACCGGGTAACGGTTACATTAAAAACAACTGTGTCTGTCATTCCCTGAGGATCTTTTACTTCAAGCCTTGAGGGATAAAGTTGACTGTCAACAAATGTGTACTGTATGACCGGCTCAGCAGAGAAGTCTGTATCCCACGACAAGTCTCCGTCAAAATCCCAGCGAAACTGAAGCTGATCAATAGAATCTTCATCATCCTTCGTACCGGAAGCATCGAACAGGAAATGAGTGAAAATATTTGCCGAATCAGGGGTAACCATAAAAGCAGCACGCGGAGGAGAATATCCCTGGATGACTTTAACAGTTAAATAGGATGTGTCTCTTTTGCCGAGCAGTGTGGCCGCTTCAAGTGCAACCGAGTAAGTACCTTTTTGAAAGAACCGGTGAGTCATTACCGCTCCGGTAGTATACATCTGATCCCAGTTTCCATCCGAATTCCAGTCCCACCGCAGAAAAACCGGATTCTCCTCCTGACTGGCAACCAGGGAAGAGCTGGCATCGAAATGAAATATGGTGATGGTACTTCCCGAATCCGGAGTCATAATGAATTCTGAATCAGGTTGATAATCCATATTGCCCGGCTTGGTATGACAACCGAAAGCAATGAGTGCCATCGTCAGAACCAGTGGTATTGACATCCCTATTTTCATCCCCCGCCTCCTTCCCTTATGCCGTTCCGGTCTAAAAAATTCAGATCATGTGTGTATTTTCCATAAGCCAGTGAGTCGATGGTTTGATTTGTCAGTTTAAACCCGTTAACCTGTCTGATCAAACGGGATGAAAACACACCAACTCCATTTAGTATGTTACTGTATTCCATGATATTGAAGGTCTGCCCACCCTGCTGCAACCTAACCAGATAAGCCAGTTCTTCCCCGCCGCAGAGCACAATAGCATCCACCCCGGTACATTTGCGGATGATGGCCGGATCAGCAGTCAACAGATCATGCAGCCGGATATAAAACTGCGCACTGTTGATGCTCTGTGTATAATAGTGACCGGCGCTTTCAAGCATGAAAGTTGTATTGAGAAAAAGATTCACAGTCTTGAGGGTAACACGGTCTTCAATATATTCATCATAATGCAGGCTGAACCCAAACTGATAGATACCGGCATTATTACTTTTTGTCCATGAAAACTGCGGATTGTGATCGGTTTGTAAGTGGATAAGACGCACTTCAGGATATGCCGGATTAATGATGTCAAACGGGGTAACTGTGGTACAGGTAGAATAGACAATCTTTTCGGATTCGCTTAAATAGATGATCAGACGATACGTAGTATTGGGCAGAACCTGCATATCGGTTTGATAAATCCAATGTTCGGTGTACGGAAAGAATCCCTCATCCTTTTTTACATCCACCGGGATAAAGAAAGTCCGCTTTACAACTGAGCTACCCTGAACCTTTTCAAGAACAATATCCAGAGCCCTGTCAAACAACAGGCTGTCGGGACTATCAGGTGCAACGGCAGCCAGGGAAGAGTTGTATGAACGGGATAATCTAAGACTCTGAACGGTTGTGTCCTGATTGAGAATACAATAGACAACCGGAGTGGATTCACCTAGTTTGAATACATCCACCTCCGTTTCACATCCCAGCATCACCAGGCCGACCAAGAAAAGTATAATAGCTTGCCGGCTCATTGAAAGGTTGGGATAATGGTAGTTACCTGATCCTTTTCAATGGTAAATCTCCCCATGGTATGTTTGCTGCCAAACTGATTTCCGGGAAAACCACCTGCCGAGCAGGAATCACCCCCACAGATGCAGGCTATACTGGCTTCATAATAGTAATTTCCGGGGGCCAGGTAAAAAAAGTAATTTTCCTGAAAATCAGTAACATTTGCTGATTGCAAGTAGTATCCTTTATAAATCTCCATGCCATCCTTAGCCACATGAAGTCCGGTTCGTACAATTCTATCCAACGGCAGCCAAGGATGAGAGATTTTAAACCAAACCCTCAGAGTACCAACCGGTTCGGCTTCTATTCCCTCCGGAGTAGTAGGCAGCGAATCGGTTTCGCACGACTGGAGACCCACAACGACCAGACTCAGCGCAAGTAACCATCTGCTGATTTTTTTCATGGCATGTAACTATATTAAAGGGAGGGGGTCTATAAAGATACAAAATAATTTTCATTGCCTCTGACTAAAACCGGACTTTAATATTTGCGAAAAATTCCTGTCGCGGACCGGGTTGATATGAATTACCATCAGGATCGGGTTCGGTAAAAGCCATGTAGTGCGCTCCGGTAAAATTACGGGCGGATAAACTCAATTCTCCGTTTAATCCGTACAATTCCCACAGGTAAATAATTTTTGCATGATACAGGTTAAATCCCTTTTGCCAGTTTTGATAAATTTCAGGATCCAATTCGCCGTTATATGCTTTTGCATCAGTATAAATAGCCCATTTCGATTGATACTCCGTACCCAGACTTATTTTGAAACTCCGGTTTACCGAATAAACCATTTCAGCATAGAGTTGATGTTTGGGTGAATTCGGTAAATACTGCCCTTCCCCCGGAGGAGTTGTCAAAACAAACGCCGTATCGGTATAAACCGGATCAATCCGGGCAGAGGTGTATTGATAATCAGCATAAGTATATGCGATCTGTAAATTTAGGTTTTTCAACAAATCAATTGAGAAATAGGTTTCGACTCCGTAACGCCTGCTGTTGCCTGCATTACCGTAAAACACCTCCTGATTTCCCCGGCCCGATTGTTTAAAACGGAAAAAGTCATTCTCCGTATGCATCACAAAACCGGTAACATCATAATAAATTTTGCGGCCGATAAAACCACGGGTACCGGTTTCAAAACAATTTGAAGTTGCCGGCACCAAATGTGTGTTAAATCCCGAATAACCCATCGGGTTAGCAGCCAATTCTTCAGTTGACGGAGGCATAAATCCCTGACTCCAATTGGTGAATATGTTACATGCTTCAGATATGTGATAACTTGCTCCCAGTCGGAATGATGTTTTTGAAAAATTCATGGATGTTTTTGCCGTATCCATCCCCAACATCTTATCCGTCAGTTGATTTTCAATAGCATCATAACGAATATTCCCCATAATATTAAACCTGCCGAACTCCATCTTGTACAAAGCAAAAATGCCGGTGCTCCGTTGATTGATAATTTGATTGGCAAGTAAAGTACCGGCTTCAACATTCGTATCGTCAATACTTTCAACTCTTTGAGGATCAGCAGCACTCTGCAATTTATACATATCAATCCGCTGCCATTTTAAATCCGTACCC
>JAGHDB010000040.1 GCA_021160155.1 Bacteroidales bacterium
GATTACAACGGAGGATATGTATTCCCTTGTGCATTAAGTTTTGGGACATACCTGATGATGCGCGAAAATCACCAACAGGTACTACGACTGGCAACCACTAATTTTGAATTTACATCTGAAATTTCCCTGGGTGAACCCATCAGAAAAATCAATGAAGCGTGGGTTAATTACCCGTTGGGGGTAATTAAAGAATTACAATCCAGGGGACTAATAATAACCGGCTACGATCTGCTCTACTCAGGAAATATCCCTAATAATGCCGGATTGAGCTCATCTGCCTCCATTGAACTGGTAACCGCGGTAGCTTTTGACAAACTCTTTGATCTGGATATCGGACGTGTTGAACTGGTTAAAATCGGACAAGCCGCTGAAAATAATTTTGTTGGAGTCAACTGTGGAATAATGGACCAGTTTGCCGTGGGAATGGGTCAAAAAGATCATGCCCTTTTTCTGAATTGCAATACACTGGATTATGAAGCAGTTCCGGTTAACCTGGTTGATTACCAACTGGTAATTGCTAACACTAATAAATCCAGAGGACTGGCAGATTCAAAATACAATGAGCGTGTGACTGAATGTAATAAAGCCGTCCGGGCCATCTCAAAAGGAAAACCCATACAATACCTTGCTGAACTTAACAATCATGAATTCAATGAATATGCACATCTTATCCCGGATCAAACTATACTGAAACGAGCACGACATGTGGTGAGCGAGAACCAACGGGTCTTTGAAGCAGTGGATGCCTTAAAATCCGGCAGATTAACTACCTTCGGACAATTAATGAATGCCTCACATGATTCGCTGCGAGACGATTATGAAGTAACCGGGATTGAATTGGATACCCTGGTAGAAGAATCACGTAAAATTGAAGGGGTTATTGGATCCCGAATGACCGGAGCCGGATTTGGCGGATGTACAGTCAGTCTGGTTAAAAATGAAGCTGTCCGGGAAATGATGGCCCGCGCCGGTGAAGCATACCATTTGAAAACCGGATTGAAAGCCGATTTTTATCCGGCAGATATCGGTGATGGAGCCAAAGAAATAACAAACCTGTAACGATGAAAATAATTACCTGTCTCCTCAGAATGTTTCTGATCATGGCTGTACTAAGCTCCTGTCAGAATTCCGGAAAGAAAAAAAACACCAACGATGCTTATCCAAAGGGAACTTTTGGATATGATCTGAATTTTATTCAAAAACACCAGAATGCAGTGCTGCTTCAAAGAGATCAATCCCGGGTTCTTATTGATCCGGAATTCCAGGGACGCGTACTGACCAGCTCGGCCGGCGGAGCAGACGGCAGAAGCTTTGGATGGATCAACTACTCTTTAATCGAATCAGGAAAAACGGTACCCCATTTTAATAATTATGGTGGAGAAGAACGTCTGTGGCTGGGCCCCGAAGGCGGACAATTCAGTCTGTTCTTCCCGTCAGGAGCTCCCTTTACTTTTGAAAACTGGCAGGTTCCGGCACTTTTCGATACCGATCCTTTTGAATTGGTTGAAGCAAACGATACGCTGGCCATCTTCCGTAAAGAGGGCCAATTAACCAATTACAACGGTTTTCAATTTTCTTTCCGTATCAATCGCAGTGTTCAGATTCTTGAACGTAGCGTAATCAGTAAAAAAATTAATCTCCCTATACCCGAATCCCTGCAATTGATCGGATATGAATCCACCAACGAATTGATAAATACCGGCAGCATGTCCTGGGATGAAGAATCCGGACTGCTATCAATATGGATGCTGGGACAATTAATCTCTTCCCCGACCAATGTAGTGCTGATCCCTTACCAATCCGGTCCGGTGGATTCCCTCGGGCAAATAGTAAAAGATGATTACTTTGGAAAAGTTCCGGCTGATCGCCTGAAAATTACCGAACATCTTATTCTCTTTAAAGCAGACGGATTGAAACGAAGTAAGATAGGCCTGAATCCCCGCCGTGCAAAAAATTATCTGGGTAGCTATGACTATGGTCAGAAAGTGCTGACTGTAGTTTTTTATTCGAAACCTGAAGCTAAACACGGCTATGTAAACAGTATGTGGGAAATGCAGGAAAAACCTTACGAGGGTGATGTAATTAACTCTTACAACGACGGCCCACTGGAGGATGGCACGCAATTAGGCCCATTTTATGAACTGGAGACTTCGTCTCCGGCAGCTGCCTTAAAACCCGGTGAATCAATCATACACACCAACCTGACCATCCATTTGACCGGTTCAGAAACAGACCTCGAGCCACTCATTCAAACACTTTTCGGACTTGGGATTGAAGAGATAAAACATATCTTTGCCCTCTAAATCTAAATCTGATGAGCAATCATTTCTCCACTCTTGACTATGGGGTTTTTATTGGCTATGGTCTGCTGATCATCTTTCTGGGACTGTACGTATCACGTAATAAAAAAGGCAAAAAAAAGACCGCCCAGGATTATTTCCTGGCAAGCAGGTCATTGCCGTGGTGGGCCATCGGGGCGTCGTTAATTGCTGCCAATATCTCTGCTGAACAGACAATCGGAATGTCAGGAAGCGGTTTTGCAATCGGACTGGGTATTGCCTCTTATGAATGGATGGCTGCCATTACCCTGATCATTGTGGGTAAATTTTTCCTTCCGGTATTTCTAAAGAAAGGTATCTATACTATGCCGCAGTTTCTTTTAACCCGTTATGATAACCGGGTGAGGACAGCTATGGCTACTTTCTGGCTGCTGGTTTACGTATTCGTTAACCTTACTTCTGTTTTATGGCTCGGAGCATTGGCCATGGAAACCATTATGGGTGTACCTGTTTTTTGGGGTATTGTCGGACTTGCACTATTTGCAGCACTCTACTCTATTTATGGCGGCTTAACAGCTGTTGCATGGACTGACGTGGTGCAGGTAGTTTTTTTGGTAGCCGGCGGACTGATTACTTCAGTATTGGCCCTGAGCGCTTTAGGACATGGACATGGATTTATCAGTGGATTTGTCGAATTAATACATAAAGTGCCCGAAAAGTTTCACATGGTGATTCACAAAGGAGAACTGTTTATACCTGACGGAAATGGCGGCATGCGCGATGCATGGATGGATCTCCCGGGATTAAGTGTTATCTTCGGTGGTTTATGGATCGCCAATATATCTTATTGGGGATTTAACCAGTATATCATTCAACGTGGTTTGGCAGCTAAATCTATTAACGAAGCCCAACATGGTGTTATCTTCGCCGGTTTTCTGAAATTATTGATCCCCCTGATTGTGGTTATCCCGGGTATTGCCGCTTACCTGGTCAGCCAAAATCCCGCTGCTTACGGATTAGAACATACCGACATGATCACAAGGTCTGACCAGGCATACCCCTGGTTGCTCCATAATTTTGTGCCGTCCGGTATTAAAGGAATAGCTTTCGCCGCCCTGGTAGCAGCAATCGTCTCCTCCCTGGCTTCCATGCTGAACTCAACAGCCACCATCTTTACAATGGATATTTATAAAAATTTTATTAATAAAAATGTCAGTGAGACCCGGATGGTCAGCGTGGGCAGAATCACAAGCTTTACCGCTCTGATTATTGCTGTATTTATGGCCAGACCCCTGTTGGGCGGGCTTGACCAGGCCTTTCAGTATATCCAGGAATTTACAGGTTTTATTACACCCGGTGTAGTTGCCATCTTTATCGGAGGATTATTCTGGAAACGCACCACTTCAAATGCGGCCCTCTGGGGTGCAGGATTAAGTATTCCACTCTCCTTTGCCTTCATGATATTCCTCCCGCAAGTTCCGTTTATGAATCGCTGGGGATATGTATTTCTGATATTGGCCGGTGTTATGATTGCCATTAGCCTGATTGAATCAAAAGAAAACCAGCCGAATGCCATCAAATTCGAAAAAGGAATATTCCATACCGATACCAAATTCAAAGCCTGGTCTATTATTCTCATGGCTATCGTAGCCGCTCTCTATATCACATTCTGGTAATCCTCTATTTTAGTTAATTTTGCACCTATGAATCAACTATTGAATAGAGAGCTGGCCCGAGAACTCAATCAACATACGCAATCTTGGAATATCCTGGATACACTCAAATATTTAGCTGAGAAATTCAGGAGACAAATTACATTTTCTACCTCCTTCAGCTATGAAGATCAGGTGATCAGCGATATCATCTTTACCCATAACCTGCCTATCACTATTTTCACGCTGGATACCGGAAGACTGTTTGAAGAAACTTATAAAGTACATAGCAGAACACTGGCCAAATATGATAAACTGATCAAAGTTTACGCTCCGGATCATGCTAAAGTTGAAAAACTGGTAACCCAACAAGGACCCTTCAGCTTTTATGAATCGGTTGAACAACGCAAAGAGTGCTGCCATATCAGAAAAGTAGAACCTCTGAACCGTGCATTAAAGAACATGGCATGCTGGATAACCGGAGTTCGCGGATCACAATCCGAGTCCCGGCAGAATTGGTCAAAATTCGAATATGATGATTCACATCAATTAATTAAATATAATCCGCTGATTAACTGGACTCTTGAAGAAACCATCGCCTATATTAAAACCAATCATGTGCCTTATAATATTTTACATGACCGTGGATATCCCAGTATCGGATGTGCCCCCTGTACCCGGCCTGTTAAAGAGGGTGAAGATATAAGAGCCGGCCGGTGGTGGTGGGAAAACAATACCTCCAGAGAGTGCGGTATTCATAGTAACGATTAGCTAAAGATCAAATCATGAGCGGGACAAGCATAAATCACCTGAATGAACTCGAAAATGAGGCAATATATGTCATGCGGGAAGTGGCCGCACAATTTGAAAATCCGGCACTGCTTTTTTCCGGCGGGAAAGACTCTATCGTTATGGTACACCTGGCCATGAAAGCTTTCTGGCCCCAGAAACTGCCATTTACACTATTGCATATCGACACCGGACATAACTTTTCAGAAACACTGGAATTTCGTGACACTTTGGTCAAAAAACTGGATGCCAGATTAATCGTAGCATATGTACAAGACAGTATCGATCAGGGCCGTGCCGTAGAAGAAACCGGCTATAATGCAAGCCGTAACACACTTCAAACCATCACGCTCCTTGATGCCATTGAAAAACATAAATTCGACGCACTGCTGGGAGGTGGCCGAAGGGATGAAGAGAAAGCAAGAGCTAAAGAAAGATTCTTCTCACACCGGGACGAATTCGGACAATGGGACCCTAAAAACCAACGCCCCGAACTATGGAACCATTTTAACGGTAAAATGAAAATGGGAGAACATTTCAGAGTTTTTCCTCTTTCAAACTGGACCGAAATGGATGTCTGGCAATATATCTTTCAGGATAACATTGAAATTCCCAGCCTGTATTTCACCCACAAACGGAAAGCTTTTTTCCGCGACGGAGTATGGCTCGCCTGGGCACCATTTATGAAACTTAAATCCACAGAAAAGGTGGTTGAAAAGGATTTTCGCTGTCGTACCATCGGTGATATCACCTGTACCGGCCTCTATGAATCCCATGCAGATAACCTGCTGGATATCATAAAAGAAATTGCCGCAACCCGTATCACCGAGCGCGGCACCCGGTTTGATGACAAACGTTCTGAAGCCGCCATGGAAGACCGTAAAAAAGAGGGATATTTTTAGTGATGAACAAACAAAACATGACTGATACAACTTTTAATTCAGAAGCATACCTGAACATGCAATTGCTGCGGTTTACAACCGCCGGAAGTGTGGATGACGGTAAATCCACCTTAATCGGACGATTGCTTTATGACAGCAAGTCAATTTTTGAAGATCAATTGGAGGCAGTTGAAAGAGACAGCATCCGCAGAGGAAATGAACAAATTAACCTGGCCTTGCTGACCGACGGACTCCGGGCTGAGAGAGAACAGGGAATAACCATTGATGTTGCCTATCGCTATTTCGCCACCCCGAAAAGGAAATTTATCATTGCAGACACTCCGGGGCATATACAATATACTCGCAACATGGTTACCGGAGCTTCCACGGCCAATCTGGCCATTATCCTTATCGATGCCAGAAACGGAGTACTCGAACAAACTATTCGACACACTTATATCGCCTCTCTTTTAAGAATCCCCCACCTGATTATCTGTGTCAATAAAATGGATCTGATGGATTACCGGGAGGAGGTTTATAATCAGATTCAAGATGATTTTAATACACGAATCCGGAAAAAACTGCATCTTGAAGATGTACGGTTTATCCCGATCAGTGCGCTGAAAGGAGATAATGTGGTAAATCCGTCAAACCGGATGAGCAGCTGGTATAAAGGAACCACACTGCTAAATTTGCTTGAAACTATTGATATTACTTCTGACAGAGACAAAATCAATCCCCGGTTTCCGATTCAATATGTAATCCGGCCCATCTCAGAAAAATATCCTGATTATAGGGGATATGCCGGACGTGTGGCCGGCGGAATCTTTAATGTGGGAGATACCGTCACTATCCTTCCAAACCATAATACCTCGCGAATTGCAGGTATTGACCGCTATACCGAATCTCTGAAAACAACCCAGGTAACCCAATCCGTCACCCTGCGACTAGAAGATGATATTGATATCAGTCGCGGTGATATGATCGTTCACAGTGATAATCTGCCACAAGAATCCAATGAATTTGACCTGATGATATGCTGGTTCGATCATAAACCTATGAATCCAAAAGGTAAATATATCATCAGGCATACTACCAAAGAAGCCCGGTGCATCATCCGTGAAGTATTTTATAAACTGGATATCAACACACTCGAGCAAAACCATGACGATCTTCAAATGGAGATGAACGATATCGGTCAAATCAGAATAAAAACGACCCAATCACTCTTCATCGACTCATACAAACAAAACCGGATCACCGGCAGTCTGATTCTGATTGATGAAGCAACAAATGCCACTTTAGCTGCCGGTATGATCTTATAGACAAACCTTTCATCCCTATGAGAAACCCTAAGTTCCACTTTGAATGCCGCAATTGCCATGAAACTATTGATGGATTCGAACAATGGTTCGCTGACGGGCAGAAATGCCCCAATTGCGGACAAAAATGGGTTGATGTCCGGTACCACGAAGACTACAGCCGGATTCCCAACCTGATCCGTGAAAAAGATCAAAAAGCAACCTCTCTTTTTCACTACTTTGATTATCTGCCATTGCTTGATAAAAAAAACATCATCACCCGTGGTGAAGGAGTAATACGTGCTGATCGCTGGCCATTTCTCGAAAAATTTGCCCTTGAACAGTACGGCATTAATCTTACGGTATTAGCTTACCGAAATGACGACAATTACGGAACCGGTACTTTTAAAGATGTGGCTGCCGCTATGGCTGCATCGGTTTTAAAAGAACAGGGCATCAAAGAATATTGTGTGGCAAGTACCGGAAATATCGCCAATGCATTTGCCTATTACCTTGCTATAGCCGGAATCTCCCTTTCCGTCTTTATCCCCGATGATGCACTGAAAGCTAACGAAGCAGGTGTCAGTTGTTACGGACAAAAAGTTTTCAGGGTAAAAGGAGATTACTCCCTGGCAAAAAAAATTGCCGCTGAATATTCCCAAAAACACCACATTCTGCTATCCGGAGGTAATATTGATCCGGCACGCGTTGAGGCAAAAAAAACCCAGGTCTTTGAATGGCTGCGACAATTAGGATATATTCCGGATGTATACCTTCAGGCTCTGGCCGGAGGAACCGGCCCCATCGCGATAGACAAAGGACTCAACGACATCCGGTCATTGAACCTGTTTAACAAAGATCCGCGTTATATCATGGTTCAAACCAGCGGATGTGACCCGATGACGGCTGCCTGGAAAAAGGCTCAAAAAAATCATTTTCCTGAAGGATGGCTGCATGATTTTCCAATTTACGAGAATCCCAAAACTAAAATCCCTACACTGGCTAACGGAAACCCCCAAACATTTCCGATTATCGGCGCACTGGTATATAAAACCGGCGGGGATTTCCTGACATTTAACGAAGATCTGGCTGTGGATGTAGCCCGTCTGGTTGCTTTCGAAAATCAGGTGCAAATTGGTCCGGCTGCTGCTATTGCTGTTGGAGGCTTTTTTGAAGGATTAAAACAGGGCGTTTTTAATGAGGGCGAACGAATTATGATCAATATTGGGGAGGGAATGCGACGTTCACCTGAATTGCTTGAAGAGATGATCTATACAACAGAAATGGTCAGCACTTCTGAAGAGTGCCGACCATTTAACCGTTTAGATTATCGTGACAGGTTATGGGAACCTGTTAAATCTATTTGATCAGTTTTTCCATTGCCGTCAACTGGCCATCTTTGTAAACCCGGATCAAATACAAACCTTTCTCCCATGAAGTTGTGTGCCACCTGATCAGGGTTGCATCCGGTTTGTTGATCAGATCAATTACCTGACCCATTACATTCACCACTTCAATCCGGTCAGCCGGTTCAGGAGTTTCGGTTATTAATTCATCCTGAAACGGATTAGGATATACCCTGATCTGATGACTCCAAGGCAGATCATTGATCCCTGTATTGAACGAAACCGTTACTTGATAATCCAATGTAGATGCATCCTCAGCTTCAACAGTATAAATAACCGGCGTGGTAAAGTTATTCGGTGAAACACCACTTACCTGCTCAACCAGGCCGACAAAGGCCTTCGACAACGGTGACAATGTAAAACTGGCTACCAGATTGGTTACATCCGTACCCACAGGAACCACCACGCTGATCTCAGTCCCGGTAATCTGTCCGATGGCAGGAGGATTAAGCTGATTGAAACTATATGCCATAATGGATTTCAAGCGACTGGCCTGGGTAATCACCACTACATTGGCACTGGCGTTCGACATATTATTGCTCATATCAACCGCATAAGCGTGGTAATTACCGGGCACCAAACCGGCAATTGACACCGGAGCATCCGTATTGGCAGCAATGACAAAATTCTTGGCGCCCTGATTGGCCACAACGGCAGCATCCAATTGAGCTTTATTAGCCTGAGGTACTCCCTCAATAATCAAATAAACAAAACCAGAAGCATCGGAACTGCGAATATTTACTACATTGAACGGTGCATTACTAATTGTTTGTGCATCCACTGAAACAGTAGGAGGCATCTGATCCTGGATAGTAATGGCATTGGTCCCTTTTGCTGACATATTGCCGGCAGCATCAATGGCATAAGCATAATAAACACCCGGCGTCATATTAAAAGTTGAAATCGGAATATCCGTATCCGCAGCTGTAACATAAGCCGAACGCCCGTTACCTGCAGCAACGGCCGCCTCAAGCTGAGCTACCGAACTTTGTGCCACTCCGGTCTTAATAATGTACACTTTACCATCATCCTCGTTTGAACGAACCACTACAAACATCCCCTGAAGATTAGAAACCGTTTGAGCTGCATTAGAAACCACAGGGGGAGTCACATCTACACTTTCATACACCGAAACCAGGTAATCTTTCATCGTACCATCCTGGGCATAAACTTCATAAACTACCGGATTGGTAAAATCATTGATGGTTACACCACTTTGCTGTATTCCCAGACTTCTAATCCTTACCGTAGTAATGGGTGACGAAGTAAAAGTGGCTACAAGAGCCGTACGATCCGTCTCGTCCGGCACCTCTACATTTATGGTTCTTGCTGTTTGATCAATAACTCCTATTGCATCCGCAGTTAAAGCGGCATTTTTTGCAGCTTCAAAGAGGAAAGTCAACATATCCTTAGCTGAGCTGGCCGGATGGATTGTCACCGTAACTGTGTAATCATTTGAAGAACCATCCTCGGCGGTTACCGTATACACAACGGGATTAGTAAAATCATTAGCCGTGGTTCCACTAACCTGCGCCACACCTCCGATATCAACCGTTGACAAATAAGAATTTGTAAACGTGGCCACAAGTGCTGTTACATCAGTACCGTAAGGTACTTCCAGATCAATCGTCAACGCGGTTTGATCAATAGTCCCGGTAACCGGCGGGTTCAAAGCCTGAAAACTATAGGCGGTAATTTGCTTGGCGGTTTGAACCGGGTTATTGGTTACGGTAACCTGCCAGGAAGTAGTAGAACCATCCTGCGCCTGGATCACATAAGTAACCACTACATCAAAATCATTAGCTGTAGTACCCGATACCTGCTGTACGCCACCTACGAAAGCAGTAGCATGATCAGAGAGCGTAAAGGTAGCTACCAGCCCGAGACGACTCACCGAATGCGGAATATTAACCTGGATAGTTTGGGTGCTATTATTTATGGTACCGGTAGCCGGTGGAGTAATGCCCTGAAAACTATAGGTAAGTATTTTCTTCTCCGTATTAGGATCAATAATCACCGTCACGATATAAATTTCACTAGAACCATCCTCAGC
>JAGHDB010000136.1 GCA_021160155.1 Bacteroidales bacterium
ATATTAGGCACTCAATCAACAAGAATGGAAAAACAGAGCCGGAAAATGTACAGAAAAATGACAACTATTGCTGTGCTTTCAAACTGAAGGTCACTTCACCATCGATACCATTAGTGACTGCTGTGACTTTCAACAAACCCAGTTTTCCGTTATTCAGTTTAAAAGCATAGATATCATCTACAGCCAGTTTTTTAGCTTTTCTTTTGGGATCATTATTGGTATAGGCTTCACGGATAGGCCCGTCATGTACTACCTGATCAAAATCGGTTGTTGTCATAGTGGTTTTGATAAAATAGGTAGTATTACGGGTAGGCCAAAGCACAACATTCTGCAGACCCTGAAAAACAGATTGATCCAGATTGGCTCCCGGTGAAGAGAGAACCATTTTATCATTCTCGTCATAATAGCATAACAGATCCACTTCACTCTGGTTTTGAAATGCAGAGAGCAGATTATAGAGGGTACCGGATGATACGGAGAAAAATCCGGCCCTGCCGGTGTTGGCTTGTGCCCCCAGGGTGAGGGATTCATAATATTTGATCTGTCCAAAGCCCGAATTCGGATCCAGTGTCAGCGTCAGGGTCAGGGTTGCTTTGTACCCGCCGGCATCTGTCAGGACGAATTTCCATACCTCCTCATCTTCAGGCCCTTTTTCCATGGTCAAATCGAAATTAGCCGATTCAACATCCAGAATAGCGGCCTGAACCTGTTGGTCATTAACGGTTACTTCAAGCAGATGTAACAATTCACTGCCATTCCATTCCATTACTAATCTCACCCGCACGGTATCACCCAGTCCCACCATTTTATCCTGATACACAAAAGGATCATCCTTACTGAAGGTGATTGAAAGAGTACCTTTCTCTTTATGGCAGGAGCAGGTTAGGGAAAGAACTGCCAACAAAAATAACGGAATGGTCAGATGTCTAAGCATGATTTGAAAATTTACGTTTACATATCCCGAATGAAAAGCCCGCCCCCAAAAAGCTGCCTGCCATACCAAACACGAGAAAGCCTGCCAGAGGAATTAGGGGAGTACCGTAACGAATGGCAGTGGGATAAGGAATGGAAGTAATCCAGGAGAGACCCAACCGGTAAAGCGGAATAGTGAGATAGGCCAATCCTCCTAAAATCATTAACCACAAAACTTTACGAGATAACCGGGGGATCAGCAGGTATCCGGCATCCAAAAAAACAGCCGGTAAAAGGTATCCCACGGCAGCCACCGGGTTTTTAAATCCCATAAAAGGCATTGCGATCATCAATCCGGCCCCAAGCATGAACCAAAGGCTCGAAAACCTTTGCCGTGTATGGATCCTTGAAGTCATCAAAAGGATCATAAACTCGAGCCCGTGGTGCCCGGGAATGCTTATTCCCCATCTCCATCTGGCATGCAGCCATATCGCTGCAGCACCAATAAACACGAGGACTACAGACTCAATTACAGTATGAATCAACTCACGATGTAAGGGATTTGATATACTCTTTATCTGCTGTTTTCCAGGCATGACCTGTTTTCTTTAGATTTTTCTCTGCTAAGATAATTGCTTTATGATTAATTAACACAGCCCTGACCCAATCAGTTAGGTCAATTATTTCATCAGGGTCTAAAATTTTTCCCTCCTTACTCATAACAAAATCCACCCGGGTACCTTTCAGTAATTCTCCAACCGTCATAAATCCTGTCAGGTCTCTTACCGGTTTACCGGGCTGCCAGATCAGTCGTCCGTCATTTCCGGAGTATCTTAAACCAACCGCGGCGAGCGCACCGATTATTCCGTCATGCGTACCGGTAAGTCCTTCAAGATACACCCCGGCTTGTTGTGCCAGAGTTTCGGCATTTTTCTGTGTCAGCACTTTTTGTTTGGCCTGCCGGCCCCATTCTTCGATTTTATCAGTGATTTGCGTTGCCGGCGTCACACAAAGACCGGCATCCGCCTCCGGAAGGGATTCTCTGATCAGAAAATCACGACAAAAAGCGGTCAGCCCCTCCGGGTTTTTTGTATCTACCTGAAGGCAATTGGCGCTATTATGAGAAGTATAGGGGACATCAGGATGGACCAGTAACTGGTGACGGGTTACACCCAGTACTTTACCGAACCCTGCCCATGTAAGTTCAGATGCCATCTGACGGGCTCTGTATCCGGTTCCACGGCTGGTTTTTGAATCGGTATCATCCAAACCAATCAATAGCTCCATAGAGATTCATTTAATCCTGATTAATAAACGATAAAAATACTTCATCAAGCCGGGATAATCAATACCGTTTGTACTCAAAAGTATATTTCCCGGGAGCGGAGCAGTCAAATGATGAGGCAGATTTCCTCTCCTTTCGGTGAGCGGGTTCTTTTTTATGGATAAGTTCGTAAGATCCTGTCCACCCCGGTTCAAACCGTACAGCAACTCCTTCGGGAATGGAGAAATGATAAACTAACCGGTCACCCTTCCGGCTCCAATTCATCGTAACCTGTCCGTATGAAGTTTGATATGTTGCTTTACAATGGTTTAAACCATTTGGTGCAAATGGACGAAGATTGATCCTTGAAAAGCCCGGATGATCCGGTTGAAATCCGGCCAGCCAACGGTAAAACCAGGTTGAAACACCCCCGAACATCGGGTGATTCTGGGAATAGGTATTGTCATCTTCTTTCCAGGTCTCCCAAAGCGTAGTGGCACCATGATCGATCATGTATCGCCAGCCGGGGAACTCTTTTCTGGAGACCATATTAAATACTTCCTGCACGTGCCCTGAGCGCGATAGTGTCTCCAGCAGAAACGGAGTACCGAATATCCCGGTGGTATGCCGGTATTCATTTGCCTCCATCACATCAACCAGTCGTTTTACCGCCCGATCTTTTTCAGCACCGTCCAGCAGATTGAAATAGAGAAACGTACTATACCAGGTCTGCTTATTCCGGAC
>JAGHDB010000005.1 GCA_021160155.1 Bacteroidales bacterium
CATTCATCAATTCAGCCATATCGTTTTAAACCAGGGAACTCATCTTTTATCCATCATTGAATCTATTCTCGAAGTGTCCCTTCTGGATACGAAAAATGCTACTGTATGCCCCGTAACGATACACCTGCCAAAATTCTTTCAGGAGCTCAAATTGGTTGCTGAAAACCAGGCCGGTGCCATGCATCAGGACCATCTTCAGCTTGTTTACAAACCGGATGTTTCTTCAAAGATGAACAAAATTAAAGCCGACCCGGTTAAAATCCGTCAGGTAATGATTAACCTGATAAATAATGCACTGAAATTCACCGAAGAGGGATATGTTAAATTTGGCTATATCATTGAGAACTCCAAAGATATTCTGCTTTTTGTTGAAGACTCCGGTCCGGGTATCCCTAAACAACATATCCAAACCATCTTTGAACAATTCAGGCAATTGGATGATTCTCCTACCCGGAAACACGGGGGAATCGGACTCGGGCTAACCGTCTGTAAAAAGATTGCCCATCTGCTTGGAGGAGAACTCTATGTAACATCTGAACCGGGGAAAGGCAGCCGGTTTTCACTCAGGTTACCCGGTGTGGTAATTAACGAAAAGTAATAAGCAAGGCAGTGGGGGTTAACGGTTTTTTATACCATAGTTTTAATCAATCACTCCGCTCCCAATCAGTTCCTCCCCATCATACCACGCGGCAAACTGTCCGGGCGCCACTGCACGCTGGGGTTGATCAAAAAGGATGAATAAACCTTCATCCCGGCGAATCAAAGTGGCATCAACCAGCGGCTGACGATAACGGATTCTGACCTGCTGACGCCGTTCTTGATCCACGGGGAGTTCAAGATCCTGCCGGATCCAGTGAATATCAGGATCCCTGATAAAAAGCGCCCTTCTGCTCAACAGGGGATGATCATGCCCCTGACCTACATAAATAATATTCATCTTCACATCTGTAGCCAATACAAATAAAGGTTCGGGTTTTCCGCCAATATCCAATCCTTTCCGCTGTCCAACGGTATAATAATGAGCTCCCTGATGCTCCCCGATCTTTTCACCCATTTCCGGTGAAAAATGATATCCTTTTGCCAATTCAACTACCTTATCTCTGCCTGTACCCGTTCCTTTATAACCTTTCTTCGGCACCTCAATCACAGCTCCCCTTTTTGACTTAAGCTGTTGTTGCAAGAAGGCAGGCAAATCTACCTTACCCACAAAACAGATCCCCTGAGAATCTTTACGATCGGCATTAGCCAGTTGCTCACGGCGGGCAATCTCCCGGACTTCCGGTTTGGTCAGGTTACCCAAAGGGAAAAGAGCTCTGGAAAGCTGCTCCTGATTCAATTGGCAGAGAAAATAACTTTGGTCTTTATTATGATCAATTCCGGAAAGCAAGCGGTAAACCAAGCCCGATGATCCTTCGATGGTCTCTTTACGACAGTAATGCCCCGTCGCCACAAAGTCAGTCCCGATTTTCAGAGCCTCTCTCACAAAGGCATCAAATTTAATCTCCCGGTTGCAAAGCACATCCGGGTTTGGCGTTCGACCTGCAGCATACTCACGAAAAAGGTAATCCACCACCCGTTGCCGGTACTCCTCACTTAAATCCACTTCATGAAAAGGGATCCCTATCTTTTTAGCTACCATTCCGGCAAACAGGACATCGTCTTCATAGCTGCACTGCCCTGATTTCAAGCCTGTAGTATCCGTCCAGTTGCGCATAAACAAACCAACGACCTCATACCCCTGTTGCTTCAGCAGCCAGGCAGCTACTCCTGAATCAACTCCACCGGAAATCCCGACAACCACACGCTTTTTCATGTCACAAAGGTACGAAAATGAACACAGCATGAGCCTCGGTTTTTTTTAATACTTTTACAAGAAACAGCAGAACCGTACAACCGTACAACCGTACAACCGTACAACCGTAAACTTGTAAAACTTCAGCGCTACAACTCTGAAACACTTATTAACATGCTTGAGCCCGTACTATATATTTGCCTGGTCCAGTCATTGTTTGCCGGGATCGTTATTGCGAGCAAACGACCGCAACTGCAGGCCGATCGTTTTCTGGCAGCCTGGTTGTTCATCATCGCTGCTGAAACATTTCTGGCTTTGGTAAAACTCAATCTCCTTGACCGACTGCCTTACAAATTGCCTTTTCTGATCGTTCCATTTCTATACGGGCCTTTACTGCTATTCTATGTCAGAGCTCTGATTTTTGAACATACCGCACTGAGAACAAGGGATTTATTACATCTGATCCCGTTTATACTATTACTCGGACTAACCTTTCTGTTCAAAGAGCCGTCAGAAAATTATCCATCTGCATTGACCCATTCAATGCTGATCCGGATTGCCAGGATCATCATTAATGCGCTGCTGTTTCTTTCGCTTACCACGTACAGTACGATCATCTATATTCTGCTCAACAACCACCGTAAAAAGATCAAAGAAAAATTCTCTTACCAATCCGGAAAAATCACGTTAAGGTGGCTGCTTTTTGTCTCAATCACAGTCTATGTTTCCTATTTCTTTACCTTTCTTACGGCAACCATTCAACTTTTTAACATTATCCTCCCTTTCGATCCTATGATATTTTCTTATACCGGACTGACACTTATTTCATTTGCTTTCAGTTTTTACGGATACCGCCAGGCGGTAATCTATCACGACAGTGATCTGCTCATTCCCCAGACCATAACGGGTAAAAAACCCGGTCGCCGCAAATATGCCAGATCCAAGTTAACCATTGGGGATCTGCAGAAGTACATTCGTGCCATGGACCGGCTGATGAAAACAGAGCAGTGGTACCTGAATCCTGAATTAACACTGGATCAGGTAGCACGAAAACTTGAAATCCCCAAACATCATCTGACTCAGGCATTGAATACCGAATTACATAAAAATTTTTATCTCTATATTAACGAATACCGGGTTGAAGCTTTTAAAACCTTTGCTCAGGATACCCGTTACCGGGATTTTACTTTGCTCGCCATAGCGTATGAGTGCGGCTTCAATTCAAAATCCACTT
Organism: Bacteroidales bacterium; assembly: GCA_021160155.1. Classification (GTDB taxonomy): domain Bacteria; phylum Bacteroidota; class Bacteroidia; order Bacteroidales; family UBA12481; genus JAGHDB01. The sequence continues at coordinate 3,027 of JAGHDB010000005.1, forward strand.
TTAATACTGTTTTCAAACGGATGACGGGGCAAACTCCTTCAGAATACCTGCATTCTATCCGTAAATAATTCTGCCGAAACGGTATGAACCACGTGGATTGAACGACCGGATACTCTGGGCCTGCCGAACCGGACGATCGCTCCCGTATGCCTCCTTACTTTTGTTTTAAAAAAATCATGAAAAAAGGATCGGTCATCTTTTTTCTCATCTGTTGTATTATCATACCGGGAGTCCGGGCACAACTATTTGAGCAATCCATAGGTGCAGCCGGTAATGAAAAAAACCTCGTGATTGGTGGATATCTCCGAAGCACCTGGTTCGGTAACTGGAGTAATGATCACACCTTGCAACACACTTCATTTTACGGTCAGCCGGCACTTACCCTGCAAAGCCGTGCCGGTCAGTGGGGTAAAGCGTATGGAGAG
>JAGHDB010000242.1 GCA_021160155.1 Bacteroidales bacterium
CCGGTGGTCTGGAATAAATCAACCGATGCACATAGTGGAAATTATTCGGTGTACCTGAAGAATAAATCCATATTTGGAATTGTAGCTACCGGGACGCTCACCAATGGCCGCATTCATTCTGCCATGAATCCCGATGACGGCTATGTTTTTACGGATACAACTGATGCCCGCTGGAATTCACGCATTAATTCCAGGCCTGACAGTCTGACAGGGTGGTATAAATACAATTCCACGGGCAATGATAAAGGGGTAGTGGAAGTGGATCTTCATGTGGGGTATTACAGAAAGCCCGGTTCGGCAGACGATTCGACCCGGCTGATTGGAAAAGCAATGTTCAAAACTCCGCCGGAAGCAGTAACGAAATGGACCCGCTTTGCTGTACCTTTTGAATACTTTAATGACAAGACCCCGGAATATTATCTCTTTATACTTAATTCAGGAGACGGGAAAGCGGCTGTAGCCGGCAGTGAAATATGGTTGGACGACATTTCTTTTGTCTATAATGACTTGCCGGCACTAAAGAAACCTCTCGGTAAGGAGACATTGAAAGTTTATACGTCTTTTGGAAACATTTATATCCGAATGGTTTCGGACATCAGTAACGAATATCAGGTAATTGTTACCGATGTTCTGGGCCGAAGGATCTTCCGGGGAAAGGTCTCTTTCGGCGAAGATCTAATATTGAATCCGGGTCAAAAAGGCATTTATATTGTACATGTATATAACGAGAAAGAAACGTATTCCCGAAAGGTGACGGCAGGGTAGGGTGATAATTTTTTAAGATTTTGAGAAAATATAAGATAATTAGTTGTAAAAGATATTTATGGATATTCAGCGGAGTCTTTTTGCTGATATTTGCTTGTACTTCTTTTGCTCAAAAGGGAGAGATCATGGGCATGATTACAGATAAGGAAACCAGGGAACCTTTGGTAGGTGCCAATATTTATATAAAACACAATTTGACGGTGGGTACAGTCAGCGACATGAACGGACATTATGTCCTGAGATGTGATCCGGGACGTTATATTTTTGTTTATTCTTATACGGGTATGAAAACGGTGGAAATAGAAGTTACAATCTTTGGAGATTCCACTGTCAAAGTGGATGTCCCCATGGAGATCTTTAGTGAGCAGTTTAAGGAAGTAGTAGTAAAGGCCGGAAAATTTGACAAAAGCTTAGAGGATCAAACCGTATCCATGGAGGTTTTAAAACCCCGTTTGATGGATACACGAAATACCACATCTGTTGAGACAGTATTGAACATGATACCGGGGCTTACTATCCTGGATGAAGAACCACAGATACGAGGTGGGAGTGGGTTTACTTTTGGCGTTGGAAGTAAAGTGGCTGTGTTTATTGATGATTTGCCTGTCATGTCGGGAGATAACGGGAAACCCGACTGGTCGCTTATTCCTATTGAAAACATCAAGCAGATCGAGGTGGTAAAGGGTGCTTCATCGGTATTGTCGGGATCGGCTGCACTAAGTGGAGCCATATATATCCGTACGGCTTATCCGGGGCTTACCCCGAAAACAAAAGTAAAAGTATATACCAGTATGTATGATCGTCCTCCGCAACCGGCTTCCAAATGGTGGAAGGGAATAAATGCAGGCGTTGGTGCCAGTTTCCTGCATTCACGCAAGGTAAATGACGGATATACTGACCTTGTGATAGGAGGGTGGTTCCTGAAAGAAGACAATTATATCGGAGCGCCTAAGCCAGGTCCGCTGGTTGTGGATACAAGCAATATTGAGGACAAGGATATGGTTAATAACAAAATACGCTTGAATTTTAATTTTAAACATCGTTCGAAACAAATCAGAGGCTTGGCCTATGGTATGAACGGCAATTTTATGTATTCAAAAAGCAGTACTGCCATGGCCTGGCTGGACGATACCACCAATTTTTACAGGGCCTATCCCGGGGCTGTGTTGCTTGGAACTCATTTGACATGGTACCTTGATCCTTTCATCAGTTATTATACGGGTATGGGAAGTAAGCATAAGTTTTCCAACCGGATATTTGTTTCGGACAATGATATGATCAACGATCAGTCCAACAACGTGTTTATGTTGTATAATCAATATCAGTATTCCAAGAGTTTTTCCAATCTGGGTAATCTGGAGTTCATAGGTGGTGCTGCTAGTAGTTTTACGCGCAGCAATGCCAATATGTACGCTACTTCCGGATCACCGGTGAATTATCTATGGAACATGTCCCTTTTTATGGAGCTTGAGAAAAAATTCGGCAATGCCCTGACCCTGTCCGGGGGAATGCGCATTGAACATTTTTTGTTAAATGATACAATTATAGATACAAAGCCTATATTCCGTTTTGGAGCCAACCTGAAACTGGGTCAGGAAACTTACTTGCGGATGTCTATGGGCCAGGGCTACCGTTTTCCTACAATCACCGAGCGTTTTATTCGTACTAACGTAGGAAGTTTTGGCGTTTTCAACAATCCGACTCTGGAGCCGGAGACAAGCTGGAATGCTGAAATAGGCGTTAAGCAGGGATTCAAATTAAGCCGCTTTTACGGGTATTTGGATGGAGCTTATTTTTATCAGGAGTATAACAACACCATTGAATACTTGTTTGGTTTCTGGGACCCTACCTATTCGTTTGCTCTTGCCGGATTTAAATTTGTCAATACAGGAAAATCCAGAATCACAGGCTTGGACCTTTCCCTAAACGGAATAGCCAAAATATTCAAAGACTTTAATATTTATATGCTGATGGGATATACGTATGTGCTGCCGATTGCGTTACAACCGGATTATGTCTTTGCTCATGATTATAAATCTGGTACTGTGGGTAGTGATTTCAGTTACAATTCGACAAGTGTGGATCCATCCCAAAAAATCCTGAAATATCGTTTTAAACATACAGCAAAGATAGACTTGGAAATTGATTACAAAAAGTTCAGTATCGGTGGGAGCATGAAATATTTCAGCAAAACGGAGAATCTGGACAAGGCTATTTTTGATTTTGAAGACGCCACAACATCTGCCGGAGGCACTCTGCAGTCTGTATTATAC
>JAGHDB010000358.1 GCA_021160155.1 Bacteroidales bacterium
TAGGTCATCAACAGTATCGACTTGTGTTTGAGATTCTTTGTTGCTGATATGAGTTGCGATACCTCTTCTCGTGAAAAAACAATGGGTAATCGTTTATTTATCCTGGCCCGCTTAATGCGAAAACCCTGCTGAGAGCTGATAAATAACACCGAACGGTCTGAGGACTGTAGTTGCGAAACTCCAATTCCCGCTGCATTTTCTCCCTTAACTCATTTTTTTTCCATCATATGTGTTTTAGTTAATAAAAAAGGATGGAAAAGATACGAAAATTACCGCCGGGAGGCGGTTTAGTTCAACGCTCTGTATGAGTCATAAAAACAGCTTCTTTCTTCTTTCCCCGATCTGATTGATTTTCCATTTGCGTACATTTTATGATTTGGAATGCTAACCGAATACTTTCTTTCGGGTTAACCTCCTTTATTAGTTATATACGCATATCGATCATCGCTATGGAAAAAATTGTGGCATTCTTATCGTTTTTACACAACTTCGCCACCTCAGTCCCATTATCCGGACCGAGAACCCCTTCTTCCCTGCTCTTTTCCACAACTTTACCTGTCATAACCTTTGAGGACCAGAAATTTACAAGTAAGGTTTGTAAAAAGCAACGTTTTTTGAGAATTTCTCCTATTTCCCGATTACGCTGCGCTCATCGGGATAAACTTCTCGCCCTTGGCAATAATAAAAAAGCCCCTCCATTTTTATAAGAAGGGGTTGGAGTGGTTGTCCGACCAGGGCTCGAACCTGGACTCTTCTGAACCAAAATCAGATGTGTTGCCAATTACACCATCGGACAAGGAGAGACAAAATTACCAATTTTTTTTGAAATCTTGAAATTCGGTATTTTCACGTTTCTTTGTAATTATGATCAAAGTATACTGGCTATGGTACCGGGTAAAAAGCTGAAAATCTCTTTGTTGGTGTCCCCGCCGAAATGGATCCGTAACCGGTTCAAACGGACCATCTGGCATATCCCGGTGACCGACCGCTCTGTTTTTTTCACCTTTGATGACGGTCCCATCCCCGAAATGACCCCCTGGATCCTTCAAACACTGGAAAAATACCATGCTTTGGCCACTTTTTTCTGCGTGGGCGAGAATGTACAGCGATACCCTGAACTTTTCAAACAGATTCAATCGGCGGGGCATGCAATTGGTAATCATACATACAGCCATCTGAACGGATACCGTACCGGATGGCGAAAATATGTCCGCGATGTGTACCGCGCCCACCGTTTGATCCGCTCAAAACTCTTCAGACCTCCGTATGGACGGACCAGGTTGATCGCCCGGGAAGTCTTGCTGACCCGGTTTAAATTCATACAGTGGGATGTACTGAGCATGGATTATGACTCACAACTGAATGCGGATGAGGTGGTGAAAAATGTGATTGATCATGCCCGTGAGGGCAGTATCGTGGTGTTTCATGATAACCTGAAAGCCCGCGACAGACTGAAAAAAGCACTGCCCGAACTTTTAGAGTATTATACAGCAAAGGGATTTACATTCAAATCATTAATAGAAAACCAACATCTAATATCCAACATCTAATATCCAACATCTAAATATTCAACATGAAAGTACTTGTTATTGGATCCGGCGGCAGGGAGCATGCTCTGGCATGGAAACTGGCTCAAAGTCCGTTACTGGACGCCCTGTTCATTGCGCCGGGTAATTCGGGAACGGCGTTACACGGACGTAACGTGGCGATAAAACCAAATGATTTTGAGGCTATTACAAGTTTTATCCGGGAGCAGCGGATTGATATGGTAGTAGTGGGTCCGGAGGAGCCGCTGGTCAGGGGGATACGGGATTATATCGAACAACAGCCCGGTTTGGATCAAGTGGCCGTGATCGGTCCGGATGCCTCCGGTGCCCGTCTTGAAGGATCGAAGGATTATGCCAAGTCTTTTATGCAGCGGCAGGGTATTCCCACTGCCCGTTACCGGTCGTTTACAGCTCAGGGCGAAGATCATAGTCAGACTCTTCAGGAGGCACGCACTTTCATCCGGCAGTTGTCGCCTCCTTATGTGTTGAAGGCAAGCGGACTGGCAGCGGGCAAGGGGGTGGTGATCCTGGAGGATGAAGAGGCGGCTATGGAGGAGTTGCAGGCGATATTCGGGGGTAAGTTTGGCGATGCCGGATCTACTGTGGTGATTGAGGAGTTTCTCAAAGGGATTGAGCTGTCGGTTTTTGTGCTGACGGATGGCAAAGATTACCTGTTGTTACCCGAAGCGAAAGATTACAAGCGGATCGGGGAGGGAGATACCGGATTAAATACCGGGGGTATGGGAGCGGTTTCACCGGTACCTTTTGCAGATGCCGCTTTTATGGAGAAGGTTGAATCGCGGATTATCCGGCCCACTCTTAAAGGATTACAGGATGCCGGGTGCCGGTACCGGGGTTTTATCTTTTTCGGACTGATGAATGTGGAGGGTGATCCCTGGGTGATCGAATATAACATCCGGATGGGTGATCCGGAGGCGGAGGTGGTAATTCCGCGGATTGACAGCGATTTACTGGAGTTGTTCGTGGCTGCAAAGGAGGGCAAGCTGGGCAAAAAAAATATCCGGATTGCTCAAGAGGCTGCCACCACCGTCATGCTGGTATCCGGGGGATATCCGGGATCTTATGAAAAGGGCAAACCCATCACCGGCCTTGACCGGATAACTGAAGGCATCGTCTTTCATGCCGGGGCCAAAGAGGAGGACGGAGCAGTGTTGACCAACGGGGGCCGGGTACTGGCCATGACGGCCATGCATCCGAACTGGCAGGAAGCTCTCAGGGGATCTTACCGGAATGCTGCGCTGGTCGGATTTGATAAGATGTATTTCAGAAAGGATATCGGTTTTGACTTAATATAACCGCATGTTTGCTTTTGTAAAATCGCCGCGGATAGGAGCTCAGGTGATGATTCCGGTCATCGGACTGCTGCTTTTCATGCCGGCATTTTTTCATCAGAGCCTGCCGGATCCGCTGGTGCATACCGGTGAGGGATTTCTGTACAGCTTATGGAAAGAATTGATTGACGGTCCGTTATGGATACAGATTGCAGCTACTTTACTCACTGCATTGCTGACTGTTTTGTTGCTGATCGTGATTGATGCACGGCACCGGGTCATCGAAGATCAGTCGTTTGCAGTCCCCTGGGTATTTATTTTCGTCATTACCTCATCCGGCCAGTTCTTCAGGTTGCATCCCGCTTACCCGGCTGCGCTGTTTTTGCTTCTTTCATACCATTATGCCCTCGAGTTGTACGAATCGCGCAAGCCTCAGTTTGCCGTGTTTAATATGGTATTGATGTACGGAATATCCGTGCTGATCTATCCCCCATTGCTCTGGCTCATTCCCCTGGTGCTGTTGGCCGGTATGATGATGTCAACCGAAGGGCGCTTCAGAATATGGATTTTCCTGGCTGGTATGGCGGCCCCTTTCCTGTTTGCTTTGGCAACATTTTATCTTACCGGGGGAGGCAAATATGTTTTTCAGGATTTTTTTCGCTGGTTTGAATTCAGACATACCTGGCCCCCCGTATGGATCACTGTCCGGCCGCGGTTTTGGATCTGGCTGGCGATCATGACGGGATGGATCCTCTGGGGATCACTCCATTTCAGGAGTCAGAAAAATCTCTCCAGGCAGTTCTTTTTACTATTGTTTGTCCAGTTTCTGATCTGTACAGCGGCGATGATAATGATGGAAACCGTTGGTACGGAAATGATCTGGATCATTGTATTACCGGTCTCTTTTTTAATGGCCAATTGGATTCAGCGGGCCCGGTCGGGATGGTTCAGGGATCTGTTTTTCTTGTTTCTGTTGGGATTCTGGATTTTTTTCAATCTCAGCGGATGGATTTCACTTTTCTGAATCTTTCTCGCGCTCTTTTTTTGTATCTTTTTCTATTTCAATAATTTCCGCATCTTCAGGTTCTTCAAAACTGTCGAAGATCCGGCTTTTTAATCGTACTTTATCCAGAAATTTCCAGAACCGTTTGTCTTTGACTTCGGGTTCGGCTAAACTGCGGAGGTTTTTCAGATCCTTTTCATTGATCTCTTTCAGAAAATTCTTGATCTGTATATCGAGATATCGAAGACTGATCTGCAGGTCGGTAGCCCACACGAGAAAAGTCTTTTTCAGCACTTTATGTGTAGTTTGCACATCACCGTCGATAAAATCGGGTAGTATGACCATCATGAACCGCTGAAATTCCATGTGGTGTTTCCGGTCGAGTTCGGTGATCTCAATAAATTGTTTGTTAGTCAGACGGATCCGTCCTTTCAACTTCATGATCTCCAGGATTTCCATATTGATCCGGATGGTATCCATCAGATCGGTTATGATCCGTGTAGCTTCTTCAACTTCGCGGCTGACAGTTTTCGGATTCATTATTTTAACAGGGTCATTCGATGAATACAGGTAGTTTTCGGGGTGTTCATCCGGATCAGGTAGATACCCGGTTTGAGACCGGAGAGTGCCACCGGTAGCCGGTGCGTGCCTGCGGCATATATCCCGTCGGCCAGCTGGCGGATCATTTGTCCGTTTACATCATATAGGATGAGATGTACCCTGGATGTCTCACGGAGTGAAAAATCCAGCGTAGTGGTTGATCTGAACGGATTGGGATAATTACTCAGATGATCGGGGGAGAGTTGTTCCGGATTTGTGTTGCTGGTGTTGGATTTATAAAACCGGATGTGTTTGATGTTGAGCGAAAAATCGTTCATGTTTTCATTGTCGCCTATTACAGAGAAGGTTACCGCCGTCAGGTCATCGGGGGTCATAGGCTGGCTTTGCGTGGTCGACTGAAACAGGTTGAGGTCAATGGCATAGGTTTTCAATTCGGCATCCAGGTTCAGGGTAGTCCGGTATTGGCTGCTCCAATCGGGGATAGCGTTTTTCGTCAGGGTGAGAGTAACCGGTCCGCTCCCCTGTGCTTCAAAAGCGATCTGGTCATAGCCGGTCAGATCCATGGCGATGTTACCCGGTAAAAATGCTCTGAAAAGCGAAACATAGGATTTTACCCTGCCTGACAGGGTTACATCACGTTCAAGCAACAAAGATCCGTTAAAAGAGCTGCCGTCGTGCGGAGAGACTACATAATTATTGATCAGTGCTCCTTCTGCCGTGTAATCCAGTCCCCACGGCCCGTCGGCAAAATAGAGTCCGTCGCGCATGCCGTCCACATTATTGGCGAGATTAAAATCGATATCAAAAAGATATCCCACCGGAAGGGACAGGGTGGATTCTTCTTTTGTTGAATCCAGTTGACAGGTAAAATCAAATGGTTTGCGGATCTCCTGTTCGGTTTGCGTGAGTGTGCCGCTGATGGTTACTTCGGAGGCCCGGCAGTTATTTTGAAGGTTCAGCACCAGTTGTCCGTTATGGTATGCTCCTTTGGTCACATATACTTTCGGGATTCGCGGTTCGCTGGTATTTCTGAAAGCGAGAGTATAATTTTCATCCAGTTTAGTAAGGATCTCGTTCACCAGTTCTATGGTTGACTGGTTGGTTACCGACCAGACCTGGAAATTAAAGACCAGGGTATTGGCGGGCACGTGGTAGGATTCATTATGCCAGCGGCTGTCCACGGTCATGTTGTCGTTATCCGGATAGGCAATAAAACTGACGGTATAGTCGATATTCCCGTCGGGCTGGATCAATTTAGCCAGGATAAAGGGATGTTCGCGGACATAAATGATCCGGCTCAGATCAAGTCGCCCGCCGGAGAGCCGGTCGCAGATCAGTTTGGTATGGTTATACACGGATGATTCGGTAGAGAGTGCCAGGATTGCGGCTTTCCGTTCTTGTTCCGGATCGAAATAATCAACCGAGATTACTTCCACGGCATTGGAGATTCCCAGCAGGTCGGCGGGGGTAGTGATATAGGCCTGGGTTTCGAAAGGACCGTTTTCAGGGATCATTTTAGCCAGGTCGGAGCCGGTTTTAAGTCGTCCGGACGGAGTGATCACGCCTGATCCGGCCAGGGTTTCAGAAAATTTCACCAGGTTATCCGGGTGACTGGCTGCAGCCGGGAGTCCCGATTTGATTCGTCTGAAATTCCGTTGTGCGATCAGTTCTGCCAGTGACCCGTCGCTTTCGAGTCCTCCCGAGTTACCTCCTGAGGAGCCCGACAGTGTGACGGAGGCCAGGTCGCTGTTATTATTGGGGTTGGTATCTTTTTGGTGGAGGCTGACCAGGTCGACTTCATTATCCGCGGAGGCGTGGACGGTCACGGTGATTTCAAGGGTGGCCTGGGCTCTCGGGGCGAGTGTGGGGATGACCCACCGGCCGGTATCCGGGTGGTAGGTCCCCGTTGACTGGTTGTAGGATACCAGTGTAAAAGCGGTGGTATCGAGTACATCGCTGAAGATGATGCCTGTTGCGGTAACGGTCTGGCTGTAATTGGTTGCGGTGACGGTAAATACGGATTCTTCACCCTCGGCGGGCACTGCGTGGTAAACGGATTTGTTTACGCCGATGTCGAGTTCTTCTTTAGGTTCCATAACGACCCGGTAATCTTCCATTTCGCCGTTATTGGCTATACCGGTAAAGGAGAGTCCGCCATGCAGACTGTACCGGAACCGGCAATAGGTAGGGCCGCTGAAATCGGTATCCGGGATGTCAAAGCTCAGGTGATTTACACCCGCATTAAGTAATTGGGTATTAAAGATTTGTTCACCGCTATCCTGCCAGTCGCCATCCCCGTTAAAATCGAACCAGGCGTCGAGGTATCCGGCTTGTGAGGCGGTGACCGTTACCTGTATGGTTTCAAACGCGCGGAAGGTACCTGAGAAAGAGACTCCGTCTTCGTCGTCCGATCCGTTCTGATCGTCTCCGTCGGCGCCGGTAGAGGGTTGGCCGTCGGTTTCGGTATCTATTTGCTGACCGAGGTAGAGGGTATCGATGATGATATGTCCGGGGCCTCCGGATGCCTGGGTGGTTTGGTAACTATCCGGTGCATCTCCGAAATCGAGTTCATAATCGTCAATTTCGCCATAGCTGACTACTCCCGAAGTGTTGTTACCGTCGTTTCGGCATGCTTCAACCCACTGTAAACCGATCATTTCACCGTTTCCGGGATTATCATCTCCGAAAAGGCTTCTGGGGATGATATATTCATACGCGTAGGTACCGGCTCCGTTTTCCAACTCCGGCTGCCCCTGGTTGTCGGTCCATTCGATCGGATAATAGCGGGTTTGCACATTACCGATATATTCGATGCCGAGGTTTTGGGATACGGTGGAGAGGGGATCGAAATTGGTATGTTCCCAATGTCCCGTGGTGGCGGATTTCGGGGATCCGACATACCAGTCGCTGTTATCGGGCATTCTGAACGGATTATCGGGGAACACGTTACTGTCGCCTCCGCCGGTATCATTTTTGGTGCGGTATAATTGATTACCCAGGTTGAAATCACGCATGGCCGGGGTCATGGCACCGGCCTGGGAGAGCAGACTGTCGCGGTTTTCGTGTACCACGTCCACCCCGTAATTGTAATACCAGTAGGTACCATACCGTTCTTTATGCGGGGTGTCTTTGAAGAGGTTGATCGACAGGTCGCCCGGTCTGACCCAGGCAGGCAGGCGGGGTTCGTAGATCCCCACATCCGAAGAGTCGATAGCTGCTACATAATGGTAATGAGGCACTGAAGTGATGACCACAATATAGAAGTAGTTTTCATCATTATCGAAATAGAGTGCTTCCACGTCATACATTTCGCCACCTGAAGGATACCAGTCTTCATCACTGCCGTCATAACTTTCGTGATCAATGGTGGCATGGTTCCAGTTATCCGTTGACCAGTTGCCGTACCAGTCGGATTCAATCCAGTCGACGGTTTCGGTATGGCGCGTGGGTACAAATGTGGCCCAGTCGAAAGAGGGCAGATCTCCCCCGTCGTGTGCGGGTTGCAGGTTCAGTACCACTCCGAAGCGCTGATAAAGCAGGGTAGTGGTATCGGGGTGTGTCTGGCTCAGTACCGGGAGGCTGCTGAAGATCCCCGTCCCCCAAAAAAAGAGGATCAGAGGGATAGAGAGCCTGTGTAATTTGCGGGTAGTCATATGCTAAATATATGATAATCAATACAACAAATATAAGACACAACCCCGGCAATTATCATTTCTTTTTGACGAACGCCTCCAATTTTTGGAATAACAAAAAACTTCCCCCGGCCGAAGCCGGGGAAAGCTTTAAAACAGAGCCATAATAAAAGATTATTTGAGCAGGTTCAACCTGTAGGTTTCGCTGTAGTAATTGCTGTTCATTTTCACCAGGTAGATCCCTTGTTCAAGGTTTTGCAGGTTCAGTTCAATCCGGTTGATCCCGGCATTGAACCGGCGGTCGGCTATGGTCATTATCTCCTGTCCCTGGATATTATAGAGCAGGATTTGTGCCCGGGCGTCATCGGGCAGGTTAAATTGCAGTGTGGTCACATTCCTGAACGGGTTCGGATAGCAATTAAGACTGAATCCGTTAGGCTGAACGGTATTCAGGTCGGACGAACCTTTTTTGAATCTCAGGTTACGAATTTGCAGATCGAAATCACGTGATGTTTGTCCGTCACCCAGGGCATTAAAGACTACTGCCAGCACATCTTCGGGGGTGAACAGCTTGCTGTTGCCCGTACTGCGAAGTTGTGACAGGTCAATGGTATAGGTTTTCCATGACGGTTCGAGTTCAAACTGTGTGCGGTACTGATTGCTCCAGTTTTTGATTGACTCTTTTGAGATTGCCAGTTCGATGGATCCCCGGCCGGTGGCTTCAAAAACCAGTTGGCCGTATCCGGTCAGGTCAACCGGAATGTTACCCGGTTTCAGTGCACGGAACAGGGAGGCATAGGTTCTGACGCTGCCGCTGATACGGGCATCACGTTCCAGTAGCAGTGACTCATCGAATGTCGTACCGTTATATGGAGTTACTGTAAAATTATTTATCTGAGCGCCGTCCGGATCCAGATCGCGACCCCAAGGGCCGTCGGCATAGTAGAGGGCGTCTCTTGCCGGATCCACATTGTTGGCCAGACTGAAATCTGCGTCGAACAGATATCCGGTAGGCAGTGAGATCTGTTGATCGGCCTGATCCGGGTTCACCGGAATGGCAAATTCAAAAGGTTCACGCGGTGCGTTCTCGTAACGGGTCAGAGAGCCTTTGATCCTGACCATATTGTTTCCTGCGGGATTGTGAATATCCAGATGAATCAGTCCGTCTTCATAATATCCGTTGTGTGCAAAGAGTTCAGGTACTTTGGGGACTTCGCGGGTATGGAACTGCAGGGGCAGCACCTCATCCAGGCGGCTCAGCAGTTCATCCACCATCGCGGTGGTACTTTGAGGCGTTACCGACCATACCTGGAAATTCAGCACATCGCTGTTTCCGGGCCGGTACTCCTCATTATGCCAGCGGTTATCGATGACCATTTTTCCATCCTTTTGATAGGCAATAAAGCTGACGGTATAATCCACCGATCCGGAGGGTTCAACGAGTTTATTGAGGATAAAGGCATGGTCACGGATCATCACGGTGCGGATCATATCAAGCGAGGCGCCGGTCATGCGGTCACAAATAGCTTTGGTGTGGTTATACACCTTATTTTCAGTAGTAATGGCCAGAATGGCTCCCATCCGTTTATCCTGTGTATTGAAATAGTCGATAGAGAAGACCTGGTTGGCATTGGTGATCCGGGTAAGGTCTTCGGGGGTAGTGACATAACCGGTACTTTGGAACGGGCCGGCTTCGGGCAGCAGGGCGGCCACATTGATCCCGTCTTTCATCCGGCCTGCCGGAATAATGATATTGGTTTTTGCCAGTTGTTCGGAGAAAGCCGGTACATCCTGACGATGGTTCATTTGACCCAGCGTACTGTTTTTCACCCGTGAGAAATTTCTCTGTGCGATCAGGGCAGCCAGTGAACCGTTACTTTCGAGACCGCCGTCGTTTCCACCGGATGATCCCGAAATGGTGACTGAAACCCAGTCTTCATTATTATTGGGATTGGTATCGGTTTCATCCAGATCGGTCAGGCGGGCGAGGTTATCCGCAGAGGCCTGGACGGTTACGGTAATGGTAAGGGTGGCCTCACTTTGCGGGGCCAGTTCATCCAGATGCCATTCGCCGGCTACATGGTCATAACTGCCGGTGGAGGTATTGGATGACACATAGGTAAAGGCTGCATCCAGAATATCTTCAACAACTACGTGATGAGCGGTTTGGTCCTGACTGTAATTGGTGAGCGTAATGGTAAATACGGATTGTTCTCCGGCCTGGGGCACGGCATTGTACACGGATTTTTGCACGCCCAGATCCACCTGCCCGTCGATCGTTCCGTATTTAAATAGTCCGGAGGTGTTGTTGCCGTCGTTGCGGCATCCTGATGCCCATTGAATACCCACGGAATCACCGGCGGAAGGATTGTCATTGCCGAGAAGGTTGCGTGGGATCTTGAATTCATAAACGGCTGTAGGAGCGTTATTTTCAAGTAGTTGTCCGCCCTGGCCATCCTCCCAGATCACTTCATAATAGCGGGTTTCCACCTCTCCTTTGAGCTGAATACCGGTATTCTGGGCAATTACACTGAGCGGGTCAAAGTTGGTCATTTCCCAGTGGCTTTGAACGGCTCCGACGGGGGTGCTTACGTACCAGTCACTGTTATCCGGCAGGCGGTATGTATTATGTGGAAATCCCGAAGCATCTCCGCCTCCGGTATTACTGATGGTATGATACA
>JAGHDB010000058.1 GCA_021160155.1 Bacteroidales bacterium
GGGTATAGAGATAGGGGATATGAAATCCGGGTTCATTACCCATAACAAACTGCCCGGTCAGTCCGGTTGCATCGGGTTGGTCGCTCAGTGTTCCCCATTTCCCGTAACCCACCAGGGGTTCTTCAAACAGTTGATCCAGTTTGGCAATAAAGGCCTCATTTCCGCCCATTAATTTGATTAAGCCCTGTGGATCCTGTGGTATCGACCAGGTATAATTCCATGAGTTGACTTCGGCGAAATAGTCCCTGCACCCTGTCCCGCCTGAGGTTTTTGGGTTAAAAGGTGTGACCCATGAACCATCCGCTTTTTTTGGCGACATAAAACCGGTTTCGGGATTAAATACATTTCGATAATTGAGCGACCTTTTCATGAGTTCGGCGGTATCTCCGGGATGATTCCAGGCTTTGGCCAGCCGTCCGAGACACCAGTCGTCATACGAATGTTCAAGAGTAACGGCTACAGCCTGACGCTTTTCAAAACCATCTGCTTCAGGTTCTGACTCTTTTCCCCCCGGTGCCAAAGCCGGAAAATATCCGTGCTCACGGTAAAAACGGTCTAATTCGGTAGCCGGACCTTCGCGCCAGGGCAGCATGGTACTTTCAAACGCATTTTTTCTTAATCCCTCATAAGCTTTTTTAATATCAAAACCCCTGATCCCCTTGAACCAGGCATCTGCGATAATGGCTGCCTGATGGTGGCCGATCATACATTTTGCATCGCCGTATATCTCGGGGAAAGTGGGCATCCACCCGCTCTGGCGGTACATCAGAATATAGGAGCGGATCATATCCCGTTCACGATCCGGGGCAAACAACAGGCGCAGGGGATGTAGTGTCCGGTATGTATCCCAACTCCAGTCATCTACATAGAAATTATGTTTCGTTTTATGAACTCTATGGTCATACCCGCTGAAATACCGGCCGTATTCGTTAATATTGATCATGCGCTCCATGCTTCGGTACAGGGCGGTGTAAAAGGTAATTTGCTGGTTTTTCGCCCCCCCCCTGACCGTGATCCTGCCCAGTTCACGGTTCCATGCGGCACGGCCTTTTTTCACCGTTTTATGGAAATCCCAGCCGGGATTTTCATTCAGCAGGTTTCGTGAGGCTTGCTGGTTGTTTATCCAGGAGATGGCATAATTCATTTTGACCTGTAACGATCCGTCAAAGACTACAAACCAGTAAAGTTTTTTGCCTTTATGGGCGCGACTGTTTACCGGCCGGCCGGATTCGTTGAGGTATCCCGACCGTTTAACCGGATGGTTGAAAAAGATGGTAAAATATTGTCGTACACCCCGGTAATTTTCATAACCGGTAAGATTGTGATTGCTTTTGAGTTGAAACCGGCTCTCCTCTTCAGTTTGAAACAGGAGTACCAGATCATCGGTTTTAGCCGGGGAGAAGACAAACATTCCGCATCTTTCAGTGGGACTGAATTCCACTTTCATATCCAGATCCTCCAGTTCAACGGAGTAATAGTAGGGGGTTACGGTTTCAAAATCATGGTCGAATGAAGAACCAGGGTGATTCCGTTGCAGGGATTTCATTCCCATGAATGGCATCACGGTGGTGCAGGGATTGCCACGGTATTCGGGCCGGTTCAACGGAAATCCGAAGATACGATCGGCGAGCCAGGTATCCGGAATACCCGGATTGGTTTCGGGCCAGAAGCGGATCATGCCGAATGGCCGGTGAACGGTTGGGAAAGTGGGTACCAGCAAATGGCTGATACTCCCGATGTAAGGATTAACAAGATCAACCGGGGCAGGGGTATCCTGAGACATGCACGGCGTGGCAGAGCCCATTCTGAACGCACCCGCGATAATTATCACTATCCAACGCAAATATCCCACTCGATTCAAGGCAGAAGATCCGAATATCATCATCATAATTGATTAAGAGATTGCAAAAGTAATACAATCCCAATAACGGATGCATCCGGTTTCAATTGTTTAATTGTTGTATCCTTATCATCTTCATCGTAATACTGTTAGTCGATATTTTGAAAATTTGCTGACACGGGTAAAGTGAAGCAGAAAGGATGAAAACTCCAGAAAACGTCAAAAAACATTGCTTTTTACAAACCTAACATGTAATTTTCTGATTCTTAAAGGATATGGATGGCAAGAGTGTGGTTTAAACGCAGGGGAGGAGGGTTTTTCGGTCCTGAAAATGGGACTGAGTTGGCGAAGCTGTAGCCGGGGCAGAATGGAGAAACATATATGGAAAAAGTAATAGAACAATTTAGCCGGATTTTGCGACGCATTTGTTAGAGGCAGGTACTGACCTCAGGTATATCCAGGAATTGTTGGGTCATGGGAGCAGTAAGACGACAGAAATTTACACTCATGTTTCAACAAGAAAGTTGAGTAATATAAAAAGCCCCTTAGATAGTTTTTAATTTTTTTCTATCTTTGAGTTAACCAAAGGGTTACAGTCATGAATATCAGGTATTACGTTTATTTCTCTTCTCAGGGCATATATATACCATTACATTATTAAATATATGGGGAATAAACACAATACATATATACAATCGTTGAACTAAACCGCCTCCCGGCGGTAATTTTCGTATCTTTTCCATCCTTTTTTATTAACTAAAATACATATGATGGAAAAAAAAATGAGTTAAGGGAGAAAATGCAGCGGGAATTGGAGTTTCGCAACTACAGTCCTCAGACCGTTCGGTGTTATTTGTCAGCTCTCAGCAGGCTTTCCGAACATTTTAAGACCCGTCCGGATCACATAGAATCTGAACAGGTTAAAGACTATCTTCAATATCTTTCAGAAGAAAAGAAAATTTCCCCATCCACGATCAATCAGATTATCGGAGCCTTTAAGATTCTTCAGGTAGATATTTTGGGTAAAGCATGGGAGGGTTTTCGCATTAAGCGGGCCAGGATAAATAAACGATTACCCATTGTTTTTTCACGAGAAGAGGTATCGCAACTCATATCAGCAACAAAGAATCTCAAACACAAGTCGATACTGTTGATGACCTA
>JAGHDB010000392.1 GCA_021160155.1 Bacteroidales bacterium
CTCCAGGCACAGAAGGATCAAATACTTTTCACCATAAATGATCAGCCTGTATATGCCGGAGAATTTATCAATATGGCTGAAAAAAACCGCAGTGAAATTAAGGGGCAGCAACCGGGATTAAAAGAGTCTCTTGACCTCTTTATTAACTTTAAATTAAAAGTAATGGAGGCCCGCAGGCTTGGATTGGATACTTCCAAACAGTTCATTAACGAAATACAGAGTTACCGAAAGCAGTTGGCACGCCCGTATCTGCTTGACCCAAAAGTAACTGACGAGCTGGTTAAAGAGGCATACGACCGGCTGCAATGGGAGATAAGGGCCAGTCATATTCTTGTAGCTGTAAAAATGGATGCACCGCCTGCCGACACCCTCCTGGCCTACCAGAAAGCCATGCGTATTCGTGAGAGATTGCTTAAAGGTGATGATTTTGCTACCGTAGCCCGAGAAATGAGCAGTGACCCCACTGCCAAAGACAACGGGGGAGATCTTGGATATTTTACTGCTTTGCAAATGGTATATCCTTTTGAAAATGCCGTGTATAATACAAAAGCCGGTGAAATCAGCGAACCTGTTCGCACACAGTTCGGTTATCATATTCTGACTGTCACCGATAAAAGACCCAACAGGGGCAAAGTGCATGTAGCTCAAATATGGAAAGCGTATAATTCCATGATGAATGAAGATGAAAAGAAAAAAGTAAAGAAAGAAATTGATCAGATTTACCAACAGTTAAAGAATGGAGCCGACTTTACCGAACTGGCCAATAAATATTCTGATGACCGCAGCAGCGGCTCCAATGGGGGCGTACTACCCTGGTTTGGATTTGGAGAGATGCATCCCGATTTTGTTGAAGCGGCATTCGCGCTTAAGAAAATCGGAGATATCAGTCCACCGGTTGAAACCAATATGGGCTATCATATTATTAAAATACTCGGCCGTAAACCACCGGAATCATATAAAGAAGCTTATCCGAAATTGTATAAAAAGATTAAAAATAAACCCAGAGCACAGAAAAGTGAGGAAGTTGTGGTAGAACGGCTTAAAAAAGAGTACCACTTCACGGTGAATAAAAAAAATCTTGAGGAGTTTTACCGATTGGTGGATCCCTCAATATTTGACGCCCGCTGGGATCCCAATCCTGCACTTCAAAAAAGAGGCGTACTCTTTACTATTGACGGCCATCCTTATCTGCAAAGTGATTTTGCCAAGTTCCTGGCATTGAATATGAAAGAATCATCCATCAAAACCATTGCCGAATATGTGGATAAGCGTTTTGACGATTTTGTCCATACAAAAATTCTGGAGTATGAAGAGACGAAACTTCCTGAAAAGTATCCTGAATATCGCTATTTGATTCAGGAACTGGAAGAGGGCAGCCTGGTTTTTGAATTATCAAACCGGGAAGTTTTCTCAAAAGCCAGCGAAGACACTGTCGGACTTAAAGAATTTTACCAGGCACACATTTCTGATTATATGCAGGGCAAACGGCTTGATGCCCTGATCATCCATCTGAAAGGAGTTACTCCGGATAACAATCTCCTGAAAAAATTCAGAAAGCATACGGCAGAATCCTGTAAGAAAGGATGTGACATCAAAGAGTTACAAACTCAGCTTAAAACCATTGCCGGGGATCATACGGATATCAGTTTTGATATCGTTCCTGGTAAATTCAGTAAGGGTGACCAGTGGGTGATCGATCAGATTAAATGGAAAAAAGGACTTTCTCCTACTGTAACTGATCATGGCACACAGATATTTGTCTGGGTGAATAACATTTTAAATCCGGAGCCCAAGCCATTTAATAAAATCCGCGGAGAGGTAACCGCAGATTATCAGGACTCCCTTGACAAGGAACTGGTACAAAGACTTCACTCAAAATATTCGATAAAAATCAATAAAGATGTCCTGGCCGGGATTAAACTATAAGCCCCTGTACCTGTTTACATTACTGTCAGGATGCCTGCTTCTTGAAGGAGGATGTTTTAATCAACAGAATCACCTCCGGGAAAAACCGGTTGCCCGTGTCTTCAATGAATATCTTTATCCGGACGATCTTGCAAATATAGTACCTTCCGGCACCAATAGTGCAGATAGTACCATGATTGCAAAATCCTATATCCGGCAATGGATCCGGAAAAAAGTACTCCTGAAAAAAGCTGAATTTAACCTGTCAAACGAGAAACAGAATGTTGACCAATTGATTGAAGAATACCGGGCTTCTTTGCTGATTTACGAGTATGAAAAAGAATACCTTCTTCAAAAGATGGATACGGTAGTATCTGATAATGAGATCGAGACCTTTTATACCCATCACCCGGGAGATTTCAGACTGGACGGCCCGATCATCAAAGGCCTCTACTTCACAGTGCCTTCAAACTCAGATTTAATCCGGACCATCCGTAAAATACTGCCGTCAAAAAAGAGTGAAGATTATACCCGTTTGGTTGCTTTGGCCGGCGAATCGGCTCTGCTAATTGAACCCTATGAAGAACAATGGGTGTCATTTTCCGTTCTGTGTCAGCGAATGCCTCATTTTGCTGATAATACCGAAGATTACCTTAAGAAACATGATTACATTGAAGTAGCAGACAGCAGCAAAATTCATTTTATTAAAGTACTTGAATATAAACTTCCAGGCGAAACCGCCCCTTTGGAGTATGTCAAGTCTGAAGTGAATGATGTAATTTTAAATCGTAGAAAAGTCAAAGTAATTCATCAACTCGAATCATCGATATATGATGAAGCCGTATTACAAAACCAGATTGAGATATATGAAAACTAACGGTATCCATAATGCTTTTTTAATTCTCCTGATCTTGTTTTCTGCATCCGTGCCTGTAACTCTTATTG
The DNA here is from genome assembly GCA_021160155.1 of Bacteroidales bacterium. Taxonomy (GTDB): domain Bacteria; phylum Bacteroidota; class Bacteroidia; order Bacteroidales; family UBA12481; genus JAGHDB01. The sequence continues at coordinate 2,851 of JAGHDB010000392.1, forward strand.
GTCAGATTCAGGGCAAGAATGATACCATTATTCTTGACAGGGTATTGGCTGTGGTTGGAAATAAACCGGTTCTGCAATATGATCTTGAAGCAGAATATATCCAGGCCCTGCAATCAGGTTACCAGATAAAAGATGGCTTGAAATGTAAAATATTTGAAGACATCCTGGTCAGGAAATTAATGGTGATACAAGCTGAAATTGACAGCCTTGAAGTAACAGACGAGGATGTAAACCGCCTGCTCGAATCGAAACTTCAATACCAGATTCTTCAGGTTGGTTCACAGGAAAACCTTGAGAAGATGTTCAATAAATCTCTTCTTGAAATAAAAAAAGACCTGTTTGCCTCCCAGAAAGAACAACGCCTGGTTGAACTAATGCAAAATAAAATCACGGAGGGAGTAAAAGTTACTCCTGCCGAAGTTCAAAGTTTCTTTAAAAAAATCCCGGCTGCAGAAATACCTCTTCGTGAAGAAACTGTTGAGATTCAGCAAATAGCAATCAAACCGCAAATCAGTGAAGCTGAACGTACCCGGATTCTTAACCGGTTAAACGAACTCAGAAAACGGATTAAGAACGGAGAAAGCATGACTACACTGGCAGTGCTCTATTCTGAAGATGCCGGAACCGCCACACGGGGAGGTGAAGTAGGTCTGGCTCCCCGAAACGGATTGGCTCCCGAATATGCAGCCGTGGCTTTTAACCTTCTCGGTAACGAAGTATCACGGCCGGTAAAAACGGATTTCGGATACCATATTATTCAAACTATTGAACGAAGAGGTGACCTGATCAATACCCGTCATATTCTGATGAAACCACACCCGGATCCTGCGGAGAAGCAACGGGTTAATAAACTTTTGGATTCAATAGCACAAGGCATTCGTGAATCGAAAATTTCTTTTGAAGAAGCTGTCAGGCTCTATTCACAGGATGATAAAACAAAGAACAACCAGGGTATTGTGGTTTTTCATGACCCGAACGGAGGGAAAAACCACGCCAGGATTCAAATCAGCCAACTCTCTGAAGAATTAAGAAGTATCGTAGGAAAACTGAAAGTAGGTGAAATTTCTGACCCCTATGAAAGCACTGATGATAAAGGAAACATGGTCTATAAAATCGTAAAAGTAAAAGCCAGAATCCCTTCACATAAAATTGACCTTAAAACCGATTACGAATTTATCCAGGATATGGCTTTGGAGGATAAAAAGAACAAGGTAGTCAATGACTGGATTGATAAAAAAATCACCACTACTTATCACCGGATCAATCCCGATTACGGAGGATGCCCTTTTCAACACAAAGGATGGGTAATAAAATAAAGTTCGCACAGTATGGGAGATAAAGAGTTAGTTGACCGGTTAAAGAGAGCCCACGAAGATTTCTTTAATGAAATCCGAAAAGTGATTATTGGTCAGGATGAAGTGGTAAAGCAGGTTCTCATCAGCATCTTCAGCCGGGGACATGGTTTATTGGTCGGAGTTCCCGGATTGGCAAAAACGCTGTTGGTGAACACAATAGCTAAAATACTTGGACTGGAGTATAAACGTATCCAGTTTACACCAGATCTGATGCCTTCTGACATTATTGGTACTGAGATTCTGGATAAGAATCGTGATTTCAAATTTGTCAAAGGTCCGGTTTTCGCTAATATGATTCTGGCCGACGAAATCAACCGTACACCACCCAAAACCCAATCAGCCCTGCTTGAAGCCATGCAGGAAAAATATGTCACGGCTGCCGGAATCAGGTATCAACTTGAAGATCCGTTCTTTGTTCTGGCCACCCAAAATCCGATTGAACAGGAGGGTACCTATCCACTACCTGAGGCACAGCTTGACCGTTTCATGTTTAATTTTCTTTTAGACTATCCGGATCCTGAAGATGAAATTGCTATTGTTAAAGATACCACATCCGACCATGAAGCAGTGCTGAAACAGGTTGTATCGCGAGAGGAGATCCTCTCATACCAGGATCTAATCCGCCGTGTACCGGTGAATCACCAGATTCTGGCCTGGGCCGTGAACCTGGCAGTAAAAACCCGGCCACAAACCCCGAAAGCACATCCGGCAGCTAAAAAATACCTCATTTGGGGAGCCGGACCGAGAGCTTCACAATATCTGGTGATCGGTGCCAAAGCCCACGCCATTCTGAACGGAAAATACTCTCCCGATATTGAGGATATCAAAGCAGTTGCTCCTGCCATCCTGCGACACCGGATCATTAAAAATTACAAAGCAGAAGCCGAGGGTATTTCTGTTGAAGATCTTATCCATGAGTTTCTGGTTTAAACGGTTATTTATTGGAAGCTTACTGATCCTTCCGGCAACGCTTTCGTCTTTTGCACAGGAAACACGGATTATTATTCACAGCGCTGACTCCACACTCTATGATCAGCGATTGTTCAATGGCATGCAACGTAGTATCGGGCATGTTATGATGCAGCACAAAGACCTGACGTTATATTGCGACAGTGCCCATTTTGATCAGGAAAAGAATCTGTTTATCGGGTTCAGCCGGGTTCATCTGATCAAAGCTGACACAATTAATATCTATACAAAGCAAATTAATTATGACGGGACAAATGAAACAGCCCGCCTGAAAGGAGATGTCCGTATGGTGAACGGACGTATCCGGCTGACCGCTCCGGTTCTCGATTATGACATGGCTACAGAAACAGGCTGGTATTTCGGGGGTGGACAAATCATTGACACGGCCAACACCGTTGAAAGTTACTGGGGATACTATTATGTTGATAAAAATGAATTTTTCTTCAAACAAAACGTCACCCTTTCCAACGATGAAAGTACCTTGGTTACCGATACACTTCGCTATCGTTCGGATACTGAAGAGATGTGGTTCAACGGACTAACCCAAATCTTTGGAGACACCAATTATATCGAATGCAGAAAGGGATACTATAACACACAGGAGAGCTTTTCGCTTTTTCAGGATCAGGTTTTTATGCAATCGCGTGATCAGATTTTAAAAGGCGACAGCCTTGTGTACCACCGGGATAACGGTAATACTGAAGCATTCAATCATGTGGAGATGCAAGACACCACGGAACACCTGATTATCCGGGGCACGCATCTGTCTTATAACGAAAAATCCGGTTGGTTCAGAATGAGCCGGGAGGTTGAATTCATCCGGGTTGAAGACCAGGATTCATTATTCATGCATGCCGATACCCTTATTTCATTTCGCGATACTGTAGCTCAATCACGGCATATCAAAGCATTTCCCCGTGTACAGTTTTTCAGAACCGACCTTCAGGGAAGATGTCTTAATCTGGATTATGTAATCAGTGACAGCCTGATCAACATGTACGGCAGTCCGGTTATCTGGCAGAAAAACAACCAACTTACCGCAGACTCAACCCGTATCTATCTGGCCAGCAATGGAATTGAACATATTCAACTAATGGGCTCAGGGTTTATAATCACACAGAATGACACCGTTATGTATGATCAGATCAAAGGTAAAGATATAACCGGATGGTTTGACTCCGGTAAGCTTTGCAGAGTCAACGTTGAAGGGAACGGAGAGTGTCTCTTTTACCCGGATGACAACGGGCAGATCATCGGTCTTTTTTACTCTGCCTGCAGTACTATTCGGATTCTCTTTATCGAAGGAAAAATAAATAATGTGATTTTTATCACCGAACCCGACTCCAAACTCCTGCCATTAAAACAATTAAAAGAATCCGATCGGTTTCTTGACGGATTTAACTGGATGGAATCCCTTCATCCGCATAGTGCCCCTGATATTTTTATCTGGAAAAAATAAGCTCAATACTCATCTTCATTGAAGAAGAAGTCGTCCTTGCTGGGATAATCGGGCCAGATATCTTCTATACTGTCATAGTTCTCCCCTTCATCCTCAATCTCCTGTAAGTTTTCTATGACTTCCAACGGAGCTCCCGAACGAATAGCATAATCAATCAATTCATCTTTAGAAGCAGGCCAGGGGGCATCTTCTAATTTTGAGGCCAATTCTAATGTCCAATACATATGCGTAAGGATTAAGCTCTAATTTCACGCAAAAGTATTTTTTTTTTTTAATTAAACAACCACCCAAAAAAAAATCATTCAATTAAAGAATCACTTTCCACATGACCATCCAACAGGCGGATGATCCGCTGTGACTCTAATGCAATACTTTCTTCATGAGTAACCAGGATAATCGTATTTCCCTGATCATGAATATCCCTGATCAATTTCATGATCTCAAGTGATATTTTAGAATCCAGATTACCCGTAGGCTCATCCGCCAGAATGATCGAAGGATGATTAATCAGGGCTCTGGCAATAGCCACCCGCTGTCGCTGGCCTCCTGACAACTCTGAAGGTTTGTGAAGTACCCGGTCACCCAATCCGACATGTTTTAAAACCTCTGTAGCCATTTTCTGCCGTTCACTCCTCGGCACACCGGCATAAACGAGTGGCAACATTACATTTTCCAAAGCATTATATCTCTGCAGTAAATTGAATGTTTGAAAAATAAAACCAATCTCCCGGTTACGGATCGCAGCTAACCGGTCATCAACCAGTGAACTGACATCTGTTCCGTTTAAAAAATATTTTCCTTCGGTAGGCGTATCAAGAGCCCCCAGAATATTCATTAATGTTGACTTTCCCGAACCTGAAGGACCCATGATAGCCACATACTCTCCTTTGGAAATGCTCAGGTTGATCCCTCGTAAAGCCTTTACCACCTGGGTTCCTACGTAATAGTTTTTTATCAGATTCTCTAAAGCAATGATGGTCTCCATATTATTTTCGGTTTACTGCAAAAATACCCGCATATTCGTCATTTCTAAATCAGACTGTCAATTATTAACAAAATTTAACGATGAGGCGATTTATTTTTATATTCGATTGATGGAATCTCCCCTGCATACTGATATTCAGTTTCTGCCCGGTGTAGGCCCGAAAAGAGCAGCCTTGCTCAGGCAGGAACTCGGCATTACTACATTCGGGGATTTGCTTTATCATTTCCCTTTTAAGTATATTGACCGCACCCGTATATACACCATTCAGGAGATCCGATCCGATTCAACTTACATCCAGTTAAAAGGTAATCTGGGAATGTTCAGAGAAGTTGGCAAAGGGCATAAAAAAAGATTAACAGCCATTTTCACTGATGAAACCGGAAGCATTGAACTGGTCTGGTTTCGTGGTATCCGGTATATTCAAAAATCGCTGAAACCCGGAACCGGTTATTTACTGTTTGGCAAACCGGTATTTTTTAACCGGCAAATATCCATTCCTCATCCTGAATTAGAATCTCTTGAAAAAGTAGAAAAACAAGCTTTCCCCTCCATCTTCCAGGCAGTTTATCCCACTACTGAAAGGATGAAAAGCAGTTACCTCCATTCTAAAGCCATTCAAAAGTTACAACAGCATCTGTTGCAGAAAGTGTATCGACGGATACCTGAAACGTTACCTGCCTATCTGATTGATCAGCTCAGGCTACCCGGAATCAATGAAGCTTTGCTCCAGATTCATTTCCCTGAAAACCAAGAGCATTTGAGAAGTGCCCGGTACCGGATGAAATTTGAAGAATTATTCTGGATCCAGCTTTCATTGCTCAGGCAGAAAGTTTGGAGAATAAAACGTTCACATGGTTTGAACTTTCAGGTTGTTGGAGATCTTTTTAATACTTTCTATAAAGAAAAATTGCCCTTTAAACTGACCCGTGCCCAAAAAAAGGTAATCAGAGAGATCCGTAAAGATTTTGGATCCGGCACACAGATGAACCGGCTGCTTCAGGGTGATGTAGGCAGCGGTAAAACACTGGTTGCCCTCCTCTGCATGCTTATTGCACTGGATAATGGTTACCAGGCCTGTCTGATGGCACCAACCGAAATTCTGGCCCAGCAACATCATCAAACTTTTTCACGCATGCTGGACGGATTACCGGTACACGTTAAATTACTTACCGGGTCAACCCGTGCAACCGATCGTTCAACGCTGCATGAAGAGCTCCTTGAAGGCCGGCTGGATATCCTGATAGGAACACATGCATTAATCGAAGACAGCGTGAATTTCAGAAACCTCGGATTTGTAGTGATTGATGAACAACACCGCTTTGGGGTGGCCCAACGGGCACGGTTATGGGATAAAACCGTAAACATACCCCCGCATATACTCGTGATGACCGCCACACCTATACCCAGAACACTGGCAATGACCCTGTACGGTGATCTGGATGTGTCGGTAATTGATGAGTTGCCGCCCGGACGAAAACCGGTAAAAACCGCACATTATTATGATTCGAAAAGGTTGCCCGTATTTGAATTTATCAGAAAACAGATCCGCGAAGGACGGCAGGTATATATTGTTTATCCATTGATCAAAGAATCAGAAAAAATGGATTATAAGAACCTGTATGACGGATACGAAAGTATTACCCGTGCTTTTCCACCGCCTGAATATGCAGTATCCGTCTTACATGGACAGATGAAAGGAGAAGAAAAGAATAAAGCAATGGATTATTTCATCCGCGGTATCACCCATATCATGGTTTCAACTACTGTTATTGAAGTGGGAGTGGATGTTCCAAATGCTTCAGTAATGATTATTGAAAGTGCCGAGCGATTCGGACTGAGCCAGTTGCACCAGTTACGGGGTCGTGTGGGCCGCGGTGCAGAGCAATCCTATTGTATCCTGATGACCGGCGTAAAACTGACCCGGGAAGCCCGCACCAGAATAGATACTATGGTACATACCAATGACGGTTTTGAGATTGCTGAAGTGGATCTTAAATTACGGGGACCGGGAGACATGGAGGGAACGCAACAGAGCGGTCTGCCGGTCACACTGCATATTGCCAACCTGGTAAAGGATGTGAAGATTCTTGAACATGCCCGTCATGTGGCTGAAGATATTCTTGAAAAAGACCCTCTGTTACAAAAACCCGAAAATAAGATCCTGCAAACAACCCTGTCCGAAATGAAAAATCAAACCCACGACTGGGGAAAAATCTCGTAGCTGACATCCTGATAACCGGCCAATTTTTATTTTCCGCTTATTTGTTTTGCTTTAGGTATCAGAAGAGTAGCAGCTACTGCAATAATTGCCGAAGCCACAAAGCTGGTAATCCTGGCGGTGACCACCTCTTCCAAACCACTACCGGCCCATACAATTGTAAAAATAAGTCCGGTTATAATCGTAAGCAATGCTGCCCGTCCGTGAAACCTTTTCCAGAAAAGGGTAAATAGAATCACAATAGAGAACGGTCCACCAATACCTGCCCAGACATATCCCACCAAAGTATAGATCAGGTTTGAAGGACTTAAATAGGCCAGCACCAGGGCGATGACGGCAAGAAGTGCCGTGACGATTCGTGATCGCATCAGTGAATGTCCCTGTTTCGTTCCGTTTTTTCCCTTGTTAAGCAGGTTTTCTGACAATTCGGTTGCAGAAAGAATCAATAGTGAATCGGCTGTAGAAATCATTGCTGCAATGGCACCGGTAACTAAAACCGCCGCCAGTGCCGGAGGGAAAATTTTAAGAATCACGGTGGGCATTACTGACTCCTGATCCTGTAACCCGTCCGGTCCGAATATAGCCAGACCAATCCACCCGATGGTTAAAGCTCCCAAATAGGCAAACAGAGTCCATAACACACCAACATTCCGGGCTTTTTTTGCCTGCCGCGGATCACGGATTGCCATAAACCGCATAGATAATTGAGGTTGCCCTCCCAGGTATCCGAAAAACCATGAGAACCCACCCATCAGCAGGGCCCCCAACGAAAAACCTGTTACAGCACCGGTTATAGAACTGAACTTTGGTCCGGCTTTGGTTAAAGCTTCCGGTATCGAAGAGGCAAAGAGGCCGGGGTGATGGTGTATGTAAATCATGCCCACAACCGGTCCCACAACCAGAGTAGTTATCATTACAATAGCCTGAACCACATCCGTATAAACCACACTTCTGAATCCTCCGTACACGGTATAAGGGACAATAATAGCTGCAGTGATCAGCATACCCGTTTCCGGTTTGATCTTAAAAAGCGCATGAAGTGTTTTACCCCCACCCAGGAACTGGGCTCCTACATAGAAAAAAAAGAAAAAAACAATGGTCAGACTGGCCACCACACGAATCCACTTACCAAGTTCGCCATGCCGTTTAGCCAAATAATCTGTAAAAGTAGTCACTTGATACCGTTCAGCTTCATCACGTAATCTCCAGGCCAATGCACCCCAGGCTGTCACAATACCTGCCACACACCCAATTGCGGTCCAGATACCCGTCAAACCCGATGCATAAGCCAGTCCCGGTAAACCGAGTAATGCCCAGGAAGATTCACCGGTAGCACGTTCTGACAGAGCAGCCACCCATCCCGGAAGACTTCTCCCGGCTATGGCATAATCCGTATGGGTTTTAACCCGCCTACCCTGATAAACCCCCCAGAGAATCAGCAGAGTCAGGTAGGAAATCATAACGATTAGAATCTGAGTGGTTTGATTCATAATGAGTTAATTAAATTGATAATATGAATTTGTATTTGACCGAAAGGTTTGAAAAAATCGGCTGTTTTGCAACAGGTAAGAAAATAGAATTGATAACTTTCATACCTTCGTATTGATATGATTTGAATCATTCTATTATGAAATTAATACAAAAGTTCACGCTGGTCGGTTTTCTGTTAGTACATCTGGGTTCCACACCCTTTCTGATTGCTCAAAGCACTCCACAGGCAGGGGTTGATGTGATTCATTACCGGTTTGATATCCACCTGTCTGACACCAGTAATCAAATACAATCATTGGCAGCGCTTACCGTAAATTTCAAACGGCCGATCAACCGATTTTTGGTGGATCTCACCGGGCAGAAACCGGACATGTCATCCGGCATGAAAGTCACCAGCGTTTCTTCAGATCATTTATCGCTATCTTTTACTCAACGTGACGAGCACCTCATAATCAACCTGCCGGATACTATAAAATATCCGTTTAAAACCCTATTTACCATCCGATACCACGGTATTCCGGATGACGGACTGATCATTTCAACAAATAAATTTGGCCAGCGCACTTTTTTTGGAGACAACTGGCCCGACCGGGCCCATCACTGGCTGGCCTGCATTGATCATCCATCGGATAAAGCCACCGTTGAATTTCAGGTAACTGCACCAAGCCATTACAAAGTGGTCAGTAATGGTCAGTTAATTGGTTTATACAGTAATAAGGAAGGTTTTCAAACAACATGCTGGAAAGAAACCGCGCCGCTCCCTACAAAAGTCATGGTCATCGGGGTTGCTGATTTTGCCGTTCAAAACGCAGGCTCCTCAGATGGGATACCCGTCCAAACATGGGTATATAATAAGAATTATCGCGAAGGATTCACCGATTATGCACCCGCTGTTCAGATCATGGATTATTATCAGCAATTGCTGGGGCCATACGCATATGAGAAACTGGCCAATGTACAAGCCAAAACCATTTACGGTGGTATGGAAAACTCGTCTTGTATTTTCTATAACGAGCGGTCAGTCAATGGTAAAAATCAACAAACCGGATTACTGGCTCATGAGATTGCCCATCAATGGTTTGGTGATGCCGTTACAGAGAAGGAGTGGGCTCATATCTGGCTTAGTGAAGGATTTGCCACCTATATTGAAACCTGCTATTCAACCTATCACAAGGGAGAGAAACTACTTGCCAGCCGTATGGCCCGTGCTCGCAGCAGAGTGATCAGTTATTACCACCATACTCAAAAACCGGTAATCGATACCACTGAAACACATTTGATGAGACTGCTGAATACCAATTCATACCAAAAAGGAGCCTGGGTATTGCACATGCTTCGCAATCAATTGGGCGATGAAACATTCTGGAACGGAATCCGCCGTTACTATGCTGAATATAAAAATAAGAATGCACTGACCGGTGATTTTCAAAGAGTAATGGAAGAGGTCAGCCATCGGGATCTGAGCCGGTTCTTTTATCAATGGCTTGAAATCCCGGGACACCCTCAACTTAAAATTGACTGGAGTTACAACAAATCAGACAAGCAGCTTGATGTGACAGTACATCAGACACAAACCCATTATATCTTTTCCTTTCCGCTTGAGCTGAAGATTACCGGTAAAGATGGCAGATCATCACGGATTGTAACAATCGAGATCAATTCTGCAGAGACAACCCACTCATTCTCTTTTAATTCTAAACCACTCATGCTGGAAGCAGACCCGCGTACAGTCTTGCTGTTTGAACAATAGCGCACCTCAATCCTGACATCCTGTACCTCTCTGCCCGCTTTGGCACAGTTTATGATTAGATCGAAACATCTATATTCATAACTATGAAAGCACAGGAAATAAAATCCCTGAAAGAACTTAAGTATCAAATAGATGGCAAAAAGAAAGCCTATCTGTTATTGTACAAAAGCGGATCAGAGCAAAGTGATTGTGCTATAC
>JAGHDB010000216.1 GCA_021160155.1 Bacteroidales bacterium
AATATTCTCATCATTATATTGAATCTGCTGAGCTTTAAGAGGTAAAATGGTAATTAACAAAAGGATACTAAAAACCGAGTTCCGGAATATTTTCATTTGATGAAATCTTTTGGGCAAAGATACATTGAACCGGATAGGGATAAGGATGCGGAGGTGTTAAAAAAAGTTAATCAAACAAACTCAAGATGATCCTGGTCGGTAATTTTTTCACAGTACAGACATTTTAATTCAACAGGTTTCTTTTTTTTCACTACAAAACGGGTAGTCATCTCTTCATGATTGGTGATGCATTTGGGGTTCATGCATTTTGTGATCCCGATGATCTGGTCGGGCACTTTAACCACCCGCTTCTCGACAACCTGGTAATCACGGATAATATTGAGTTTTGCCTCTGGGGCAACCAGGGCGATTTTATTGATATCCTCATTTTTGAAAAAGGTGCCGGCAACTTTAATAATTGCTTTGGTTCCCAATTTTTTACTTTCAAGATTAAAACCAAAAGTAACCTGATGACTGGTATGGTCTAAACCCAGAATGGTCATTACATTAAACAAGTAATGCGAAGGGATATGGTCAATGACAGTTCCATCCTTGATGGCACTGACTTTAAGTTCTTTGTTATGATTCATGATATCGTGAGATGATTATTTAATACCTAATATTTTAACCAGGATTGCCATACGTGTGTAAACCCCGTTTAAGGCCTGAGTGAAATAGTAGGCCTTCGGATTAGAATCTACATCCTGATGGATCTCATTTACCCGGGGAAGGGGGTGTAGAATTCTCATGTTATCTTTAGTATTTTCCAACATCTGGTTTCTAAGAATGTACACATTTTTAACTTTTTCATATTCCAGAGGATCAGAGAATCGTTCACGCTGTACACGTGTCATATACACTATGTCGGCATTACGTATGTTTGGAGCCAATTCACGGTGCTCATGATATTCTATGCCTTTCTGATCCAGAAATATTTTATACTCTTTTGGTATTTTTAATTCTTCGGGAGCAATAAAATGAAATACCGGTTTAAAGTGAGACATGGCAATCAGTAGTGAGTGAACTGTACGCCCATACTTTAAATCACCGACTATGCATATATTTAAACCCTCCAATTTACCCTGGGTTTTTCTGATAGAGTATAGATCCAATAATGTCTGTGTGGGATGCTGATGCGCACCGTCACCGGCATTTACTATGGGTACTGACGAAACTTCGCTTGCGTATTGCGCACTTCCTTCCAATGGATGCCGCATGACAATCAAATCGCTGTAGTTTGATACCATTAATATGGTGTCTTTAAGTGTTTCTCCTTTTGAAACGCTGGTAGAACCAGACTCTGAAAATCCTACCACACGACCACCTAGCCTGTTAATTGCAGTTTCAAAACTAAGTCGTGTGCGTGTAGAGGGCTCAAAAAAGAGCGAAGCAATTACATATTGACGTAAAAGTGGCTGATTGGGATCCTTTTCAAATTCTTCAGCCAAATCAAGAATTTGCTGTATTTCAATCCGGCTGTAATCATTGATCGAGACCAGGCTTCTGTTTTTCATTAGCATATTTGATGTTAAAATTTATTAATCATTATCACTCTTTTGAAATTATAATTCCTTTGGTTTCTTCTATTTTGTTGGTGAGCTCGTTCAGATATTTTACCGGTACATCCAAATCCATAGTTACATCCGTATCAAAATGCTGGTTTGAAAGTTTGATGTCAAAATGATCAATCCATCGCATAACCTGATCAAGCCGCTCATATCCCAATCGAATACGAATCTTTTTTAACACCTTGCATTCAATTATTTCAGCATGAGCCAGAGCATCTTTCGCTGCATTTCTGTAAGACCTGATCAATCCGCCTACTCCCAGCAAAGTACCGCCAAAATAGCGGATAACAACGATCAGTACATACGTGAGATGGAATGATTTTATCTGACCCAATATAGGTTTGCCTGCGGTACCTGATGGTTCCCCATCATCATTTACACGGTATTCCGATCCGTCAGGTTGTAAAAGGTAAGCGTAACAATGATGACGGGCATCATGATGTGTTTTTCTATGGCGGCTGAGGATGGTTTTAACCTGGTCCACTTCATAAACGGGATAAGCATAAGCCAGAAATTTGCTACCTTTTTCTTTATAGACTCCTTCAGAAGGCTTGGCTATGGTTCGATATATTTCAACCGCCAACATACCCGGTTTTCCGTCAAAGGTAGAGAAATAAATGTTATTTTCAGGGTCAAAATTCTTTCTCTATGAAACGTATATTGGTATTTATTTTATTATCCGGTATTCTTTTAACTGGTATGACGGATGCTCTCAATGCTGATAATCTTCCGTTTACCGGACGATGGGAGCTGGTGATCCGTAAAAGCAGCCAGATCGATCTGTTTAAAACGCTGGAATTAAAAATTGACCAGATCGGTCCTCAGATTCGTATAATTCGTTTCTGGGGAAACGGAGATCGCTCTTTTATCGATACACTGGTCATTCCCATCAGGCGAAAACAATCTAAAATACAGGTGAACAGCCGTGTTTTTCCGACCAATCCCTTTATGGGCGTTAAAGTATCAAACAGGGATCGAAGAATCGTTAAAGGAAGTTATGATGGGCAACAATACCTGCTTCGTTATGATGAAAAATACAAAGCGTTGGTCTCCCAGGGATCATACACTTTTATAAGCCATAATGAATTACGATACGATGCAGCCTGGGATATCCTCGAAATGACCATCAGGCGAGAATCGAGAGGAGAGGATCAACCGGTTATTTACCGCTTTAAAAGAAAGGGCTCAAAATATGCCTGGTATCACCGGATGACGAACGGTTGGACAATTAACCGGGGCCTGCCTGAACAAGCCTGCTGGATCAGTCTCGAAGGATTGGTCAACAATACTTCCCCGCAATTATACCTGATTTATCCTTCTGATTGGGATTTTCGCTTTACACCTGATCTGTTCCAATATTTTCAGGACGAACTCTATTATACTTTCAGAGAGTTGAAATCACTACGAAAGGCGATAGATCTCTTCAGAGCAGATATAAAAGGTTACGTTCTGTGGAATAATCAATCCAGAACCTCTTTGGTGGTGGCCTATACTATTGCCGGTCTTGAAAACGCCCTGGTAATAGATGAATCACTGAAACCTATGATGGATCAAATGGGAATTCCCTGTGTAAAAGATCTCAGAGATGCTTTTTACGGAAAAACAGATGCCGAAATCTACCTTTGGGCCTACCAAACCTATGGAGAAAGATGTTCAAAAGATTACATCGTTTGGCTGGGTGGTGAATCGGGAGAGGTTATGAAACCGGGGGTGGCTGACTGGGGAATGAAGCAGCATGCTTTCTTTACGGATCTGTCAACTAATCCCGGGAATCGTGAGGAGTACCGACTTGCAGATCATATTTTACAAAATATGAATCCCATGGGAATGGTTTTCGGGTGGCATTCTTATGCAAAAGATAAGGAGCAGGATCATGTAACACTCTGTTCCAGCCACGGATTACGGGTTGAAGGATTGCATACTTTGCCGAATATGAGTTTTTCATCCCTGGTAAAAGCTACACCGTATTTTAAATTCGAAAACCATCACAACCTAAAGAAAAATTCTAAAGCGAAACCAGGTAAGAAAGTGTATATTGCCTGTGTGCAAACTGACTGTCTGGGACTTGGTGCCTGGAACCAGCCCGGAAGAGGAAACATCCCCTACGCCTGGGAAGTGACCATGAACTGGGTTTGGCTGGCACCGGCTCTGATGGAATATTTTTATCGCCAGGCTACGCCAAATGATTACTTTATAGGCGCTTTGGGTGGCCCGGGGTATATGTACCCAAAAGCCGTACCACCTGCTCAATTACCGCAATTGATTCAGGAAGCCTGTCGCTTGATGAATATTCTTGACCTGAATATTTTTGAAATTATGGACTATTCCGAAGGTTCAACCCTGAAAGGAAATACAGAACTGCCTGAAAATATTGTAAAGGCCTACTTTAAAGATATGCCCGGGATCCTGGGCCTTATCAACGGCTATTCACCTTCGTACACATTTGGAAAGGCAAATGGCAAACCGGTACTGAGTTATGATTACTATCTTTCACCCGACCGGCCTGAAGAAGATGCCGTTGCTGATTTACAGGAATTGGCCAGAATTAACAGTGACCGGCCATATTTTCTGCTGATGCATGTCAGGCAATGGAGCAATATTACCAGGGTTCAATCTATTCTGAACCGTCTGGGCCCTGATTTTGAAATAGTTCCCTTGGACCTGTTCTTTGAGATGGCTCGCCAGAAGCAAACCTATACCGATCGATTTCTAGAAAAATAACCAGTTGTCATGAAAAGAATATTTACGCTGACCGTTTTACTGGGTTCCTTTTTATTTATCCATGCTCAACCAGTTCAAAAAATCCACTGGTGGAATCCACAAAATGCAGGATTCCATGTTATTGAAGGCCAGGGATGGCCGGACGAAATGCAAGGTACCTATTTCCGCCTTCCTCCCCGGACAAAAAGCACGGTCAGAAATGCAGTATGGAACCTTTCACAAAATGCATCGGGCTTGATGATTCGATTCAGAACCAATGCCAGCCAGATCATCGTACGTTATGTGGTCAAGAACCGGTTTGGCATGAACCATATGCCTCCAACCGGGGTGAGTGGATTGGATCTTTATGCAAAAAACAGCGAAGGCAGGTGGCTTTGGTCTGCCGGTCGGTACGCTTTTGCGGATACCATTGTCTGCCGGTTTAAAAATATCAATCCCAATGATCGCTACCATAAACTCGGCAGGGAGTATAGACTGAATCTGCCTCTATATAATACTGTTGCCTGGATGGAGATTGGCGTACCAGATAAGGCTTTGTTTTCTCCACTTCCGGTTCGTGCTGAAAAACCAATTGTGGTTTATGGCACTTCAATTGCCCATGGAGCCTGCGCATCAAGACCCGGTATGGCCTGGCCCAATATCCTCGCCAGGGAAATGGATCGACCACTTATTAATCTTGCCTTTTCAGGTAATGGACGACTGGAATCTGAACTGATCGATTTGATGAATGAACTGGATCCTGAGATCTATATTCTCGATTGCCTGCCTAATTTGTGGAACCAGCGCATGTATTCCACTGAAGAGGTGTTTAAAAGAATAATCGAATCGGTCAGAAGCCTGAAAAATAATCACCCCGGCGTGCCTGTGCTTCTGACCGATCACGACGGTTATACGGATGGATCAATAAACCGCATTAGGCGAAAAGCTTATCTGGATGTCAACAAAGTGCAGGCTGAGGCATTCGCACAATTGAAATCGGAGGGATTTACCGGTATCTACCGCCTTACACGTAAAGAGATTAACATGCCGCTGGATGCTATGGTGGATGGAACCCATTCCAGTGATTTCGGAATGCAGTATTATGCCAATGCCTATGAAAAGAAACTTCGGGAGATTTTAAATGAACCGGTTGGTAAGGTGTCAACTACACAACCTTGCACCCAATATCGCGAGCCTGCCATGTATGATTGGGAAGCCCGGCATGAAATCTTATTACGATTAAACAGAGAACAACCACCACACACTATATTTATCGGGAATTCCATCACCCATTACTGGGCAGGTGAACCTGAGCATCGCCTGCACCGGGGAGTGGATTCATGGAAAGCCGTTTTGGATCCATTGGGAACACGCAATTTTGGTTTCGGCTGGGACCGCATCGAGAATGTTCTATGGCGTGTATATCACGATGAATTGGATGGATACCTGGCTGACAGGGTTATTATCAATATTGGAACCAATAACCTGCAACTCAATAGTGACGAAGAAATTCTTGAAGGAATGGAACTGCTTCTAAAAGCTATTATCAACAGACAACCCCAATCTAAAATTCTGTTGACCGGTCTTTACCCAAGAAGGAATCAAGAAGAAAGGATCAGACTCCTGAACTTGAAATATGCACAACTGGCCGGAAAACTGAATATCGGTTATGCTGATCTTGGAGAGGGACTGTTGTTGCCCAATGGCAAAATCGATGAAACACTCTTTGTTGATGGATTGCACCCTAATGCGGCTGGATATAGGCGAATTGCCGATGTACTGCTGAAGAAGTTGTGATTCAGCTGGGTCTCGAACCCAGGACCCCATCCTTAAAAGGGATGTGCTCTACCAACTGAGCTACTGAATCAGTTTTTAAAAACGTCTGGCAAAATTAGAATTTATTTATTGATTAGCCAAAATTTTTTACCTGCCCCTATAAAAATGTAAGACCCTCTTTGGGGAGAGGGCCTTACTGAAACCTAAACCTAAAACTAAACCTATGAAAAAGTACCTCAGACAGATGGGATCTGTCAGGTAACGAATTCTTTTTTCGAATCCGTTACATAATTAACGTACAAATTCTATACCATATTGTTCATCTTCGAAAAAAAATGATCAAGAAATAC
>JAGHDB010000200.1 GCA_021160155.1 Bacteroidales bacterium
GGACAACGGACCCCTTTTTCATCCTGAATTTCAAGGGTCAGGAAAATAAGCCTGTCATTATCAACAGGAACTGATTTTCTTTCATTTTTAAGTTCAAGTTTTACAGGTTTACCTGCCGTTTTAAGTGTGTGGATTGCCACTGTTTTTTTGTTTTGAATACCATGTGCAGTTAACTCACCTATTTTATAATCAACAAGGTAAATTGCCTGGTATGTATTGGGATTTACATCTTTCACACCCAGGCTTTTACCGTTTTGAAGTAACTCAACTTTCTCGCAATTGCTAAACACGAAAACCGTATCCACGTCGGCAGGAGTAAAATTCCAGTGAGAAGCGATGTCATAGCATCGCCATTCGAATGGGTCTTTTTTCTTGAGGTTCACCGCAATGTGTACCATTGGTTTTTCTGACCAGAATGCCTGCCAGTAGTAATACAAAGGTTTTTCAAAACTGGCAATATCAATCAAACCCCACTCCCAACCGCGGCGGGGCCAACGGAGCGATTCGCCAAGGTAATCAATACCTACCCACAAAAAAAGTCCGACAACATACGGATTATCTCTGACAGCAAGCCAGTTCTCAAGTGTTTGATAATTTTCAGAGCCAAGTATAATGCGGTTGGGATAGCGGGCGTGTTCTTCACGGTATAATTCTTTAAAATAACGATCGGGATAGTTGTAGGCGGCAATGTCCATGGCGTCAAGAAACCCGTTTGCATTGGCCCACGGAGCCCAGTCGCACGGAGCAGTTACCATGCGGGTATTATCTTCTTCCTTAACCCAGTTTATAAGCTTTTTTAAGGTTTGTGTACCATCGGCATAACGTTGTTCGGGTACTTCATTACCAACCGAGTACATGAATACAGAAGGATGGTTGCGATCTCTCCTGACCATATCTTTTAAGTCTGTTTCAGCCCATTGATTGAAGAACTTATGGTAGGTGTATTTTTTTTTGCCTGCCGGATCCTCAGACCAGCCGAAATGCCATCGCCGGTTCCACTCATCAAATGCTTCAGACATCATGTAAAACCCCATTTCATCACACACGTCAAGAAAAGACGGATCAACCGGCCCATGCGTGCGAATGGCGTTGCAGCCCAGTTTTTTTAATTTTTCAAGCCGGTACCTCCAAACATCTTTTGGAACGGCTGTGCCAAAAGATCCGGCATCTTTATGCAGGCACACCCCTTTTACAATTACCTTCTTCCCATTAACCAGCATCCCCTTGTCTTTATCAAAATCAATTGTACGGATTCCAACTTTTTGCTTTTCGGTATCAACCAGATGACCATCAATCCATAATTGAAGTTCGAGTGTGTAAAGGTATGGGGTTTTATCAGACCAAAGTTTTGGATTGGCGACATCAAAATTCAGGCTTGATTTTAACGAAGTGTAGTCGCTAAGTTTAAAAGATGTGGATGTTTCAGCAAAAATGTTTCCATCGGCTTCTTTTAATTGCGCAACAATTCTCGCATCTTTTATCACTTTTACCCAGTCTTCGGGGTATCGCTGAAAATTAATTCTTTGGCTTTCAGGATAATTATTTGAAATCACTTCGCAATCCACTTCCAGGTGAGCAACATTCCCAGTGATTGAGGTAGTTCTGAAAAATGTGCCAAACGATTTAAAATGTTGTTGTTCAGAAATATTCAACCACACATTTCTGTTTATTCCCGACCCTGTATACCAGCGGCAGTTAATAACCAGCGAATTATCAACTTTTACGGCTATTACATTTTTTTCTCCATCAAATTTTAAAAAAGGAGTCAAATCATATTCAAAAGTGCTGAAACCATAGGGACGATTTCCTAGAAAAATGCCATTCAGGTACACCGAAGAATTCATATAAACCCCGTCAAATCTTATTTTTATCCGTTTTCCTTTTGAACCTTCAGGCATAACAAAATACTTACGGTAACACCCAACCCCAGTTGGTAAAAACGCCCCAGA
This sequence comes from Bacteroidales bacterium, assembly GCA_021160155.1. Lineage (GTDB taxonomy): Bacteria > Bacteroidota > Bacteroidia > Bacteroidales > UBA12481 > JAGHDB01. The sequence continues at coordinate 1,950 of JAGHDB010000200.1, forward strand.
TACGCTACTGGGGTTATCCTCTGCAAATTGGCCTTCGATAGACCAATCGTGAGGAACATCCAACACCCGCCATTCCGTGTCATCAAAATCAGGAACATAAAAACCAGGGATTTCGCCCAAATAAAAACGCCAGCCTGAATTGAAATTCAGTTGCATATCCATAATTTGTTGTGAATTTTCTCCCGTTGTATTCAGCCGGCTTTTTACTTTCCTGACTACATTTTCATCAACCTGGGCACGGACAAAAGAACTAGAAATCATTAAAACAGTAATCATACTGATTTTAAGCTGTTTTATCGTATTATATATTAATTTCCTCCGATTCATTTTAATTTTATTTTCAAAATTGTTAATTATTTAAATCCTGATTCTAAAATTATTTCTGTTTTCTTCATCAAGCCCGTTTCAGCAAAGAGCTGTTGGCGGTGAACCTGCTGGTTTTGATTTTGGGGCGTGGGTATTGTGTTTGATCCGGGTTTCTTATATCACCCATGTAAAAAACGGGTTTATGGTCTTTCATCGGACAACCTTCCGGTGTTTTTGGAAATGGCAGATCAATAGAATTAACCAAATTTTCCACCGGGTTTTGAACCCAGACATAGCAGACCTTCACAGCATCGGTACACAAGTCGTTTCAAACCTCGATTATTTTTTTTCAACAATCTGTTGCTCTTTTTCTGAATATTGTTAAAAGTCATTATTATCTAAAAATCACTGACCAATTTTCTTCCAGGTTTTTGGTAGTGGTCAAGATTAAACGCACTAAACCATCAGGCAAAGTTGTCAGTTCGGATTTTGTATTACTACTCCCGCATGAACTACCAACAGGAGCAAAGCCTTCAGCAGCTATGGTTATGACATAAGGATCGTTACCGATGATCTTACTGCTCCCCCTCAATGTTTTAGTTTCCGGATCCCATGATGTGCTGGTCACATCCAGGTACCCCTGCATTATGTGGCGATTGGTTGATATTATTCTTGGGTGATCAAATTGTTCCCTGACCGATAACATGCGGGCCTCTCCGGGCCGCAACCTCTGCTCCAGTCGTTCAGTGCCTTTTATGATTCCGCAATAATTGTCATTCCAGAAGTCGTAAACATAGTATGATTTGTTTTTATCTAACCCCAAAGCACCATCCACAGGTTGTCCTGACATATTGATCCCGATTAACCGCCCCTTCTTTTCATCCGGATTGTAAAAGGTTACCTGATGCCAGGTTTTATCAACCTCAAAATCATAGACCATGGGCGAGGGTGAGACGAAGGCGTCCACAGGCCGCGCACTTTTATGTTGGGTGTGATAGGGGAAGGTTCGGGTAATATCCCTGAGTATAGTTGGTGAAAACTCTGAAAAACTGTTGGCAAGAAGGAGTCTTCCGGAAACCACATATGCCATGGTCAGGATTGATCTTACCTTATCCCGGTTATCTTGATAACGTACGATATTTTTTGAATCCGTGTCCATGTTTGTTAATACCCTGTTTTTATACCACCTTAACCCACAACGAGTTACTGTTACACTGTCCATTTCATCAGTATCATTTTCAGTACGCATTGAAGCAACAAGGCCAATTGAGACATCGGTTCCGCGTTGCATATTCCGTTCATGAATATAAGCCCCGGGCCCCAGTCCTTCATTCGCGTATTTGAAAATATTCCGGTAAGCTGCTGCTGTGGTGGAATACTGATCTTCCATGCCTCCGTCTTTTGCCCATCCGGATGCGGGATAATCGAACATCAGGCCTTTGATGTTTCCTTTTTTTAGGTTCCTGTAAACGTCGGTCAGATGAGCCAGAAATCCCGGGTCAGTATAATCATAACCCCACACCACTCTGCCATTGCGTATCCAAGTATTTTTCCAGTTGGTAAAAATATCTCCGGTTGTGTCCACTGGCTCGCCTTTCCATGCGTAGGTTTTATTAAAAAGCATATGCCCCGGAAACTGTTTTGCATAATCTTCCGATCTGAAACCAGTCTGAAAATAGGTAAGAGGAATACCTCCCAGATCGGTAACAGCTTTGCCCCACTTTTCCGAGGTTTCATACGGTTTAACATATCGCCCGTTATGACTGACCCCCCGATGATTCCAGTCAGTGTCTTCCAATTGCCAGTGTTCATCATCCCACCATCCCTGCTGGTTATTGGGCAAATAGGAATCTGGGACCAGTCTGACCGCAGCTCTGCTGTAATTTAAAAAACCGGAGTTTTTAATGTGCTTCATCTCGTTAACAGCACCAAGCGTTGAATTTTCGGCATTGCTCCTGCCAAAAAAGCTGACCTCGGCATACCACAGGCAAACGGTAGGAAAATCGTACATGCTCAGTTTTATTTGTTGCGCAGAAGCAACCCGCTTGCCATAATCTTCAAGTGCGGTAAACGGATCTTCCGTATCAAAGTTGATATAAAAATTGTCATCGGGAAGATAGGTCGTCCCGGGATCCACTTTTTTTCCAACCGGATCCTTTGCGAATAAATTGGCAATGTAACTGACACGGGGTCTGATGCAATCCTTAACCGGGGTCAATGTTTCCGGAATCAACGGTTTTGCAGAACCATCCCTGAGCCATATTTCACTCAGATAAACATTTTTATCCTGTTCCGGTTTCTGGCCTTTTGTCACGATAATACGAAAAGTTCCTGCCTTGGTGGTCTCCTCCGGCAGGTACAATTCCACCTGCTCAACATCTTTCTTTTCCACGCCATCAAATCTTGGCAGCAGTTGATTTTTAAGCAGAGGAATTCTTTTCACTTTACCCTGGTCAGGATATTCCAGGAAAACTGACTGATGATTATCCTCATGATTACCATGCCA
>JAGHDB010000119.1 GCA_021160155.1 Bacteroidales bacterium
CTGCATCTTCAGTTTTACGGATTTTTGCCTCGATTCGGTCTCGGACTCCTGTTCGGATACCTCTTTTACTGGTCGGGGAATCTCTGGTTTCCGGTTGCAGCCCATTTTCTGAACAATTTTATCCCCGTCTCACTGGTGTATTTTATGAAAGACAGGTTCAGTCCGGCCGATATTGAACACTTCGGTAATGAAACAAACGCCTGGATCTGGGCACTGCCCGCCCTGCTGCTGACCATTGCTATGCTGTTGGTTTTTTATCGCCGGCAGAAACAACCGGTTAACTGACAGGTTCGTTTTTTCGCCAAACATAGACCACCCCGTATGCCGATGCTTTCTCCCTTTTTTCTTTATCCGGCAGGTGACTGAAATGCGCTTCTATCTCATTCCAGACGGCAACAATCAATTGATCGATCTCCTTACGGATTTCAGCCATTTTCTGGTTGGCTCGCTGATAGGAGCTTTGCGCCGTTTGCTGGTTATAGTACCCCTCTTTGAACTGGTCATACCATACTTTCACCTTACCAATAGTGGGATTCATAATGGGTACATGACCTGAAGAAACTCTCTTTGATTCTCCTTCAATTATTTTTTTACCCCATTCAAAGACCAGTTCGTCACTGGTCATCGGAGGCACGTGCGCATCATCCTCCTCAAGACCGTAAAAGGTTCTTGCGTTGGCCGGGATCTCTTCTCTTGCCACCGCAAGATTAAATACCTGGATGAAATGTGACAGATACATTTTGGTCTTGTGCAACTTACCCTGATTTGAACCAATGGTCTCAAGCAGATGGGCACGGGCGGTATTTTGCTGGTGGCGCGCCCCTTCAAGCTGACTGGTGGCATTTCTTAACGGATGCAGGTAACGCGAATGGAATGCCAGTTCATTCACCGGAAGTTGTTCGGCCTGACCGGTTGCAGCTTTCAGGGCACGGATCCGGGCAGCATCGGTAGTGGGTATTCTCCTGTATGGCACGATAAATATTATTTTGCATCCAATTTACAAAAACCGGAGTGAAAATCCGCTTCCGGGTTTTCATCTTGAAACAATTGGATTAATTTCGTTGGATAAAAATTAATACAGATGTTTCCATTAAAAGTGTATCAGCAGCGCAGAGAACAATTGCGCAAAACATTGGGCAGCGGAGTGCTGCTCTTTCCGGGCAATGTAGATGCCGCCTTTAATTATCCTGCCAATCAATACCATTTCAGGCAGGACAGTTCGTTTCTCTATTTTTTCGGCCTGGATCATCCCGGTCTGGCCGGAGTGTTGGATGCCGATTCGGGTGAGGACTGGATTTTCGGGGATGATGTGGATATGGACGACATCATCTGGATGGGTCCGCAACCCGCAATCAGTGAACGGGCTGAGCAGGTGGGAGTGAAAAACACTGCGCCTTACGGTGACCTGCAGAAGTTTATCAAAAAAGCTCTGGATGCAGGTCGTCGGGTGCATTTTCTGCCTCCTTACCGGGGTGAAACAGCCATCGAACTCGAAAAACTGCTCGGGATACCGGTTGCACAGTTAAAAGAACGTTCATCAAAAGTGTTGATCAAAGGAATAGTGGCTCAGAGATCGATAAAAGATTCTTATGAAATCGAAGAGATTTCAAAAGCAATTGATACGGCATACCTGATGCATACTACCGCCATGAAAATGGCTCATCCGGGGACGGTTGAACAGGAGATCGCCGGTACCATTGAAGGGATCGCCATGGCTCACGGGGGCCCGGTCTCTTTTCCGGTGATTCTCAGTATGAACGGTCAAACCCTGCATAACCATGATCACAGTCAGACACTGGTTAAAGGACGGCTGATGGTCACCGATGCCGGATGCGAAACGGCCCTGCATTACGCATCCGATCTGACCCGTACCGTCCCGGTCGGCGGGAAGTTTGACAGCCGGCAAAAGCCGGTGTATGAGGCGGTACTGGCTGCCAATATGGAAGGTATCCGGGCCATCCGTCCGGGTGTGAATTACCGCGATGTTCATTTGCTGGCCGCCACGGTGATGACCCGAAAATTAAAAGAGATCGGTCTGATGAAAGGGGATGTGGATGAAGCGGTTGCCGCCGGCGCCCATGCCTTGTTTTTCCCGCACGGACTGGGGCACATGATGGGACTGGATGTACATGACATGGAAAACCTGGGTGAAGATTATGTGGGCTATGACGATAAAATCAAACGGGCAGAGCAGTTTGGTCTGGCTTTTCTTCGACTCGGGCGTGAACTGCAACCCGGATTTGTATTAACCGTTGAACCCGGTTGTTATTTTATACCTGCACTGATCGACCAGTGGAAAGCCGAAAAGTTACATACGGATTTCATCAATTACAGCGAGGTTGAGAAATACAAAGACTTCGGAGGTGTCCGGATCGAAGACGATGTGTTGGTCACAGACACCGGCCACCGGGTGCTTGGCAAACCGGTACCGAAAACGGTGGCAGAGGTAGAAGAAACGATGATGAAAAATTAAAGGTTTATAGGTATAAAAGTCCTTAGCTTTAAGTCTTCCTTACGGTTTCAGGTTGGCCGAAAGAAACTCGCGGTTCAGGCGGGCAATATGGGTCAGCGTGATCCCTTTCGGGCATTCGACTTCGCAAGCGCCGGTATTGGTACAACTACCAAAACCCAACTCGTCCATTTTGGCTACCATGGCTTTCGCACGCCGGACAGCTTCTACTTTCCCTTGTGGAAGTAGTGCCAGATGAGAAACCTTTGAGGCTACGAACAACATGGCGGATGAGTTTTTACAGGTAGCTACACAGGCTCCGCAGCCGATACAGGCAGCGGCATCCATGGCCTCATCGGATTGAAATTTTTTTATCGGAATGGCATTTGCGTCCTGGGCGTTGCCGGTATTAACCGAGATAAATCCGCCGGCCTGCAGGATCTTGTCAAAAGCACCCCGGTCAACCACCAGGTCTTTGATAACCGGAAATGCTCCGGCCCGCCAGGGTTCAATGACAATGGTATCCCCGTCTTTGAATTTGCGCATATGAAGCTGACAAGTGGTGGTTTCATGACCCGGCCCGTGAGCCCGGCCGTTAATAAAAAGGCTGCACATACCGCAGATCCCTTCACGGCAGTCATGGTCAAAAGCCACAGGTTCTATCCCTTCACGAATAAGTTGTTCATTTAACTCATCCAGCATTTCAAGAAACGAGCTGTCAGGAGAGATATCTTTTATTTGATATGTTTCAAAATTTCCTTTGCTTTTTCGATCGGCCTGCCGCCAAACTTTTAACGTTAGATCCATAGCGCGTGACTATTTATAATTTCTGGTTTTAACTTCAATATATTCGAAAGAAAGAGGTTCTTTATTCAATTCGGGTGCTTTGCCTGCTCCTTTATACCCCCAGGCGGCGACATACATGAAATCTTTATCGTTTCTCAAAGCTTCACCCTCTTCTGTTTTGTACTCTTCGCGGAAATGACCCCCGCACGATTCTTCACGATGAAGAGCATCCCGGGCCATCAGTTCTCCCAATTCAAGAAAATCGGCTAAACGGTTTGCTTTTTCGAGTTCGAGATTAATGGTATCATCCCGGCCCGGAATATGAACATTTTGCCAGAACTCATCGCGGAGTTTTGCGATTTTTTCAATACCGGCTTCCAGATTTTCTTTGGTGCGGGCCATTCCCACATGATCCCACATGATATGTCCGAGCTCTTTGTGGATTGAATCTACCGAACGGGTTCCTTTAATTTTAAATAGTTTGTCAATGCGACTTCTGGTTTGCTCCAGTGCGGTTTTAAATTCAGGATGTTCAGCAGGGTCCATCCGTTTGAGTGATAACTGGTCGGCGAGGTAATTCTGGATGGTAAACGGAAGCACGAAATAACCGTCTGCCAGGCCCTGCATCAGGGCTGAAGCACCGAGGCGGTTGGCTCCGTGGTCTGAAAAGTTAACCTCTCCAATCGCGAACAAACCCGGGATGGTGGTTTGTAATTCATAATCCACCCAGAGGCCGCCCATGGTATAATGAATGGCGGGATAGATCATCATGGGTGTTTCATACGGATTGTGGTCAACGATTTTTTCATACATCTGGAAAAGGTTACCGTAGCGGGCCTCAATGACATCTTTGCCGAGCCGTTTAATGGCATCCTGAAAATCCAGGTACACTGCTTTGCCTGTTCCTACTCCGTAGCCGGCATCGCACCGCTCTTTGGCGGCTCGGGATGCCACATCCCTGGGTACCAGGTTACCGAATGCCGGATATCTTCGTTCAAGATAGTAATCACGGTTTTCTTCGGGAATATCAACCGGCTTTAATTTTCCGGCACGTATTTTTTCTGCGTCCTCTTTATTTTTAGGCACCCAGATACGGCCGTCGTTACGAAGACTTTCACTCATCAGGGTCAGTTTCGACTGGGCGGTTCCGTGCACGGGAATACAGGTAGGATGAATCTGTACAAAGGCGGGGTTAGCGAACAAGGCTCCTTTCTGATGGGCTCTCCAGGCGGCACTTATATTGGATCCCATGGCGTTGGTGGATAGAAAATAGACATTGCCGTATCCTCCGGTAGCCAGTACTACGGCATGACCAAAATGGGTGTCGAGCTTGCCGTCGAGTAAACTACGGGTGACAATTCCCCGGGCATGTCCGTCTACCATCACAAGATCCATCATTTCCGTACGGGTGTACAGGGTCACATTACCGGCTGCAATTTGCCGGTTCAACGCACCGTAAGCTCCCAACAACAGTTGTTGTCCGGTTTGTCCGCGTGCATAAAAAGTACGGCTGACCAGCGCACCGCCAAATGACCGGTTTGCCAGGTAACCTCCGTAGTCACGTGCGAAAGGAACTCCCTGGGCCACACACTGGTCGATGATCTGGTTGCTGACCTCGGCCAGACGATACACATTGGCTTCGCGTGACCGGTAATCTCCCCCCTTTACGGTATCGTAAAAGAGACGGTATATACTGTCACCGTCGTTTTGGTAATTTTTAGCGGCATTGATGCCTCCCTGTGCAGCTATAGAGTGTGCGCGACGGGGCGTATCCTGGTAACAGAAAATTTTTACTTTGAATCCCAGTTCGGCTAATGAAGCGGCAGCCGATGCACCTCCTAAGCCGGTACCAACTACAATGACATCAAATTTTCGCTTGTTAGCCGGGTTGACAAGATTTTGCGAAGCTTTATAATTCGACCATTTTTCGGCGATGGTTCCGGCTGGTATTTTACCGTCTAATTTCATATTTCAGTTTTTTTCTGTTATATCATCGAAGCTATTTTGACCCATAGTGGTATGATGGCGAATCCACCGGCAATAATGATGCTGATAACCAGTCCGAGTGCATTCAGCCGTTTTCTCCAGCAATTATCACTCCACCCCAGGGTTTGAAAAGCAGCCCAGAAGGCATGCGTTAAATGAAAACCCAGTGCAACGGCTCCGATCACATACACGGCAACAATCCACCACCATTGAATAAAGAAAGTAGTGACCAAATGGTATGTGTTCTCCATTTCAACTCCATCATAATCAACTTTTCCCAACAACGGATCTCCCGTGAATTTGACTTTCCAGAAGAAATTGGCAATGTGAATGATCAGAAATGCCAATATTACCAAGCCTAACCAGATCATATTCCGGGATGACCAGGTACTGCTGAAAGCCCGCTGTTGTTTATGGTAACCGATCGGTCGGGCCATCCAGTTTTGAATGGTCAGAATCACCGTGTACAGTATGTGGAGGATAAAACCGATAGCCAGAATCGGTTCGACTACACGGATGATCGGATTGGTTGCCATGAAATGAGCTGTCCGGTTAAACAGTTCGCCGGATGAATCAAACAGGATCATCGAGTTAGCTGTGAGGTGCACAAAAAGAAAAGAAATGAGAAACAAACCGGAAAGACTCACGAGGAATTTTTTCCCGATTGAAGAATTTAAAAAATATGCCATTGGAAATACGGTTTAGAATTCGGTAAAGTTATAATTTTCCATTTTGAAAAGAAATGTTTCAAAATAAGTTTTTTATTAGAAAAATATCAATGAAAATCAAAACTATTCAACTGATGGGTAAAACGGTAAGAATCGGTTATGAAGGATCGGGTTTACCGCTTGTGTTTTTACATGGATACCTTGAATCCATGGATATCTGGGCCGAATTTATTCCGGACCTGGTTAGTGATCATCAGGTGATCGTGCTGGATATTCCCGGGCACGGACAATCACAACTCACAGAACCTGTAGCTTCAATGGAATTAATTGCGGATACCGTTAAGGACGTTTTGGATTATTTGGATATGGACCGTGTTTTTTTAACGGGCCATTCCCTGGGTGGGTATGCTACTTTAGCATTTCTTGAGAGATGGCCCGAGCGCCTGACAGGTATCGCGTTGTTTCACAGTCATACTCATTCGGATGGTCCTGAAGTGCTTGAAAAACGCAAACGTGAGATTGATGTTGTCTCCAAAGGGAAAAAACAACTCCTGGTCAATCAAAACATTCCCGGGTTATTTGCTCCGCAAAATCGTAAAGCTTTCGAACGGGAGATTAAAATTACCCAGGGGATTGCCCGAAACACGCATGATTCGGGTATTATTGGAGCAATTCGCGGCATGATGCAGCGGCCGGACCGGTCGGCGGTATTAAAAGAAGCTCCGGTTCCCTGTTTTCAACTCATCGGGAGATATGACACTCATATTGATTATAACTCCGTTTCGTTACAAACGGAGTTACCCGCAGGTTCTGAACGATGGATACTTGATTACTCCGGCCACATGGGGTTTTTTGAAGAGAAGGCAAAAACATTAGCCGGATTGCGATCGTTCCTGGCCCGGATTTAAGGAAGTTGCCGGCCAAAGAGTCTTTGACGGTCACGGGCAGCCGCTGTTTTAATCCATGCTTCAGGAACCACACGCCAACGGCTGATGATATCGGGTGTAATCACCTTTTGTTGTTTCATCCATTGCATCAGCAGATAACGAAAATCCTGTTTGGATGTAGATAGAACACGGTTTTGTAATTCGGTACGATCCAGTTTGGCACCACGGGTCAGATGACCACCCCCGCCACTTCCCCGGTAGGAATTAAGTGCTACCGTATAATATTTATCCGGATCAAAAGGGATGCCGTCTGCCATGCGGAGAATTTGTACCATATCCCCTTTTTCCCGGGTTACATCCACCGTATATTCAATTCCTGCGGCAGCGTCAAAATTGTAGTAGGCTGATTTGAAACGCCAGCTGCCGTCAGGTTGCTTCTCCATTCTTAATAATGGGTCATCCGGACCCTCCATGTGATTCATCCAAAGTGCATAAGAGTAATTCAGGTAGTCGAGGATCTCCCGGCCGGTTAATTTCATGGTATAGAGCAGGTTTTCATACCGGTAGAGGCTGAAAAGTGATTTCACCCGGAGCAGGCCGGCAGGTAAATAGGAACGGAAAGAGAGCGGAGCGGCAAAAGAAATATCGGCTCCGGTCAGATCGAGTTGGGCTTTATGAATCAGATCTATAAAGGTATTCGGACCGAAATATGCAGCTTCACTGTTAATCGCTTCAGTCAGTGTGGCAACCGGTTGATTGATAAAAATGGATACAGAATCTATATATCCCTGAAAGTGATCCATGAACCGCGAATCCGGAGGTATATCCTGCATGGAAACATGCGTACCGGTGACGGAGATTTTTTTTGTCACACGGGTGTCGGATGCAGAAGAAAGGATTATATGGATCCCGGCTACTGAAATTTCTCCGGCACGGCTTTTTGAATCCAGCAGAAGAACCGAATCCCCGGCTGTATTAACGACCCACATTTCATGGTGTTGGTGGTCGTGACCGGCAAATACGATTTGGAAACCCGGTACCTGTTCAGCCACCAGCCGGGAGGCGTTTTCATTCAGGTAGTCACCGGCAGAAGCGTTGTTATAACCGGGATCCACTCCACTGTGGAAGAGTCCGATCAATAGATCCGGATGATATTTTTTTTGCACATAACCTACCCATTTACGGGCGGTTTCAATCATATCGGCGAATTTAATCCCAGACCATAACGAAGGGGGAAGCCAGTCGGGCACTTTCGGGGTTGTGAGTCCGATTACTGCTACTTTAATACCTGCCCGATTGATAATGGTAAAAGGTTCAAAATAGGGTATTCCTGAGGGTGTTTTCAATGCATTGGCAGCCATCCAGGGCATATGGAGCTGTTTGACCATCGCATCATACACGGCATGGCCGGCCTCAAGGTCGTGGTTCCCTACCGTTCCGGCATCATAGTGCATATAATTCAAAATACGGGCTGCAATATTCGGATGTGTGGTTTGGATATAGTTGGCATAATAGACTGCCGGATCACCCTGGATGAGGTCACCGTTATCCAGCAGGATCAGTGTTTTGCCCTGCTTCCGTTCACGATTGACCCAATAAGCTACCTGGGCCATTGAACCGGGAATGGTACCGCTATGATACCAGTTTCCCGGGAACAGGGCACCATGAATATCGGTGGTAACTACGATTTCGATCTCTTCACTCTCCTGGGAGAAAACGGGTTGTAATAGAACTAATCCGGTAATTAAAACGAGGGCAAATTTTAATTTTAAAGATCTGTTTATGATCATGATGCTTTGCTGAATTGACAGAAGTACAAATATAGCGACAAAAAAAGGATGCCCTTTTGAGGCATCCTGATTTCTCACTTCTTAAAAGTTACTTCCGGGTCAACGGTTCCATCCGCCGCCAAACCGGCGACTACCACGTCCTTGTCGCTGATGAAATCTTTGTCCGCCACGTCCCTGGCCGAACTGACCCATAGGTTTCATGGGGCGCATCCCCTGTTGACCGCTGATGCCCATTCCCATTCCCATTCCTCTGCCATAGAAATGACTGCGGATGAGTTTTTGCTGTTCGGGTGTCAGGATTTTAGCCACTGCTTCACGATGTGCAACGCCCTGCTTCATCATTTGGGTTTTTAATGCCCCGATTTGATCGATCGTCCGGTCAATTGCCTTTGAATCGTGTTGCTCAGCTCCCAGCAAAGTGCGCAGGTGAGCCTGTTTTTCAGCTAATTGAAGACGTATAGTTTTCATATCAGCCAGATGCTGATCGCGAAGTTCCGTGATCTGATTGAACTGTTCTTCAGTCAGTTGTTTTTTTAACATCTCAATTCCGACTTGTTGCGGGTTTGCTTTCCGGGGGAAATCCCTCTTCATCATTCCACCACGCTGGCCGAATGCATTCATGCTTAATCCAAGCAGTGCGACTACCAAGGTCATGCTCAGCAAGCTCACTTTCATTCTTTTCTGTTTCATAATTTTTTCTTTTTAATGGTTTTGTTCTTTTGACAGACAATAAGAAAGAAAGTTTAATGATTAAAGCATTTTTTCAAAACTTCTAAATCTCTAAACTTTTCATTGCGTTTCCAAAAACCGAACCGCCCGGTTCAATGTCTGGTCTATAGTTTGAATAATAGGATAAAACCCCGGGTTGTCAATCAGATTGCGGGCGATATATGCTTTAAGTTGGGTATTGATGATCAGAAAAGAGGATTTCCATTCGTTTTTAGAAGGATGAAATCCTTTTTGACGGATATAGGTTAGAAAAGCATCCGCCGCATCTTGCCGTTCCAGGGTGGAGTCAATTTCCCGCGCTGTTTTTAGCGTGTCCAGCATTTCACGATATTGATCCACATACAGCAATGCATAACGATAAATCAGTCCGCCCCGGTTCAATTGGATAAACAGCGGGGTAATTCCGGTCGTGTCATAGGGTACAAAATAATCCGGCATAATACCGCCGCCGCCATACACGGTACGGCCGCCGGGGGTGGTATATTTCAGGCTGTCGTTAAAATGAATACTGTCGGCAGTAATGAATTCTCCATGTTTGAACCGGGAGGCAATATCCATGTAGTATTGATTCAGTCCGTGATTATACGGTTTCTGGATAGATCTTCCGGTTGGTGTATAATACCTGGCAGTAGTCAGTCGCAGTGCGGAACCATCTCCCAGTTGTGTTTGTTCCTGCACCAGGCCCTTTCCGAATGACCGGCGCCCGATGATCCATGCCCGGTCGTTATCCTGCAGTGCCCCGGCAAGGATTTCAGAAGCAGATGCGGATCCTTCATCAATCAACACTGCCAGAGAGAGATCCTGACCCAGATTTTTCGAGGTGGCTTTGTAATCGATTCGTTTGCGTGCCCGGCCCTGGGTGTACACAATTAATTTTTCTTTTTCGAGAAATTCATCTGCGATATCGATAGCCGGTTCCATGATACCTCCCGGATTGCCTCTGAGATCGATTATAAGATTGCGGCATCCGGCTTCTTTCAGTTGTTGCAGGTGTTCGGTGAACTCTTTATAAGTAGATTGTGAAAAGGTTGAAATTTTAATAAAACCGGTTGAATCATCGATCATATAGGATACATCTACGCTGACCAGTGGAATGATTCCCCGGGTGATTTCAAAATCGAGTAATTCAGGAACTCCTTTGCGGTGTATCCCCACAACAACTTTTGAACCCCTGGGTCCTTTCAGTCGGGCTACAATCGAATCTTGCGGCATATGCACTCCTGCAATGGTATCTCCGTCAACCGTTACGATCCGGTCGCCTGCCAGGATTCCTGCCTGTTCTGAGGGACCGCCTTTAACAGGCTGGATCACCATCACGGTATCATCAATCATATTAAACTGCACTCCGATACCATCGAAGTTGCCTCTCAGGTTTTCGTTGATGGCCTGCAGGTCTTTGGCAGAAATGTAAAAACTATGAGGATCGAGTTTTTCAAGAAGCGGGCGGATGATCTCCTCGGTGAGCGAGTCGCGGTTAACCGGATCCACATAATTTTGCTGGATGTAGTTCAGAATGGTACTAATTTTATCGGATGTAGTAAATACCTTCAGGGGCATTTGACTGACCGTGTTGTTTTTCAGTGAATTACCGATAAAGACACCGGTGGCCAGCATCAATGCCAGTACCAGGGGAAGCCAAATGGCCAGTCGTGTATTTTTATGTTCCATTATTCAGATGCCGGTGGATGGTCTGTTTCAATCAGGCAGGTTTCAATATTCGCACGCCGCAGCAGATTGAGACCATCCTCAATTCGATATGGTTCAGAGTAAACCACACGGCGGATCCCGGCTTGGATGATCAGTTTGGCGCACTCAATGCAGGGTGAGGCAGTAATATAAAGAGTGGCTCCTTCGGAGCTTTGATTGGTTTTAGCCACTTTAGTGATGGCATTTGCCTCGGCATGTAAAACGTAAGGTTTGGTATTTCCCTCTGCATCTTCACACACATTTTCAAATCCGGTAGGGGTACCGTTATAACCATCTGAAATGATCATTTTATCCTTGACAATCAAGGCACCGACTTTACGGCGGATGCAATAAGAGTTTTCGGCCCAGATATGGGCCATACGCAAATAACGCCGGTCAATAAGTTCCTGTTTTGAGAGAGATGACATGAAAATTGCAAATAACCGGTTGCGGCTATTTCTTTTTTGTGGTTTTTTTGGTTGTTTTTACGGGAGTGGATTGTGTTTTTTTTCGGGGTCTTCTTACTCCGTAAGTTCCACTGAATAATTTACCGCGACGAGTTTTTTTATCTCCTTTTCCCATAGTGATTGGATTTTTGAAAACAAAGATAGAAAATAATCATTCAAGAGGCAGTATAGTACCCAGGGCCGGGGTACATGTTTTCTTTACAGACTTTTACGAGTCCTGAATTATTATAATAC
>JAGHDB010000224.1 GCA_021160155.1 Bacteroidales bacterium
ATTTCGTATTGGGTAACTGTAATGCCGAGGCAGCCGATTTTGCCTTTGCTCCTTACATGAATCTGCCATCTACAGCCCAATTGAGTGTTTCAATTCAACAAAGTGATCCGAGAAATGCTTATATGGATGCCAATGTGGTATTTTCCGGTACCGGTTATGACATAACCAGCGGCACTATGGATGCTTTCTGTTTCGTTGAAGATGTTAATATTTACGTCGGTACAACCTATAATGTAGATGTGTACAGTTCACTCTATCCCGAACTACTGCCTGCTCCGATCAATGGTTGGGAATGGGATCGTGTCAACTGGTTGATTAATCACCTCGAGGACTTCCCGGGTTATACCTGGTATGACCTGCAACACACACTTTGGAAATTGCAGAACCCGGCCTGGGACGGCCATTTCGTGGATAATCCGAATGACCTGTTCGATGTTCCTGCCTGGACTGCAACCGGTCAGGCAATGTATGCTGCTGCAGTGGCGAATGGTGACGGTTATGTGCCCCTCCCCGGAGGCTGGGCCGCCGTAACCTTTGTCAATCAGGGTACTGTCATACAAACTGTATTTGTGATAGTTGATCC
Source organism: Bacteroidales bacterium (assembly GCA_021160155.1). Taxonomy (GTDB): domain Bacteria; phylum Bacteroidota; class Bacteroidia; order Bacteroidales; family UBA12481; genus JAGHDB01. The sequence continues at coordinate 584 of JAGHDB010000224.1, forward strand.
CTGATCGCGACCGGAAATACTTGTGACATTTAAGGGAGGTGCTTAAAAGCATCTCCCTTTTTTATCATCTTTTAACGGTCAGACTGGTGAAATTTGTAACTTCGGTTGTTAAACACATTTACTAAACCTATTTATCATGTTAAAAAGGATTTTTCTTTTCAGTTTGGCTTTGGCTATACTGGCCGGTAACCTGAGGGCTCAGACTGCTCCGCGGAGCATACCCACTCCGGCCTCTTTCTTTGGTTTTCAACCCGGTACCGACCGAGAGTTGTTCAATTATGAATCATTGATTGATTATATGAAAATCCTGGCAGATCAATCCCCAAGGATCTCCATGATTGAAATCGGCACCTCCCCTTTGGGGCGTACCATGTATGCTGCATTTTTATCCTCGGAAAAAAATATTCGGAATTTAAGCCGGCTGAAAGAGATCAACCGTAAACTGGCATTGGATCCGGATATTCCGGCCGGAGAGCGGAAAGCCCTGTATAAAGAGGGAAAGGTTTTTATTCTGGCCACGCTATCCATGCACTCTACCGAAGTGGGTCCTTCACAATCAGCCCCTCTGGTGGCTTATCAAGTAGCTACTACACAGGATCCGGATCTGCTGGGTTGGCTGAATGATGTGGTGTATATGATGGTACCCTGCCATAATCCCGACGGGATGGATATGGTGGTAGAGAATTATAATAAATACAAAGGCACCAAATATGAAGGATGTTCCCTGCCAAGAGTGTATCATAAATATGTGGGGCATGACAATAACCGTGACTTTGTTACCTTGTCACAGACTGATACTAAGGCTATTGCTGCTTTGTACAACAAAACCTGGCTGCCTCAGGTCATGATCGAGAAACACCAGATGGGATCAACCGGCGCCCGTTATTTTGTGCCTCCGGTGCATGATCCGATCGCGGATAATATTGATGAACAAATTTGGAACTGGACCTGGATTTTCGGCTCGAATATGAGCAAGGATATGTCGGTAGCCGGATTGGCCGGGGTGTCGCAACATTATCTTTTCGATGATTACTGGCCGGGTTCTACTGAAACGGCTATTTGGAAAAATCTGATCGGAATGCTGACCGAATGTGCCAGCGCTCATCTGGCCACTCCTGTTTTTGTTGAGAAAAATGAACTTTCAGCCGGAGGAAAAGGGTTGGGCGAATACAAGAAAAGTATTAACATGCCATTCCCATGGGAAGGTGGCTGGTGGCGTCTGAGTGACATTATTCAGTATGAGCTGGCTACTACCTGGTCACTAATTAAAACGGGGTCAAAACATCATGATGAAATTCTGGCTTTCAGAAATGATTTGTGCCGGAGAGAGGTAAAAAAAGGGAAAACCGAAGCTCCGTTTTTCTATGTGATACCTGCCAGTCAGCGTGATGTGAGTGCGCTGTTCGGGATGATCGACCTGTTGAATGAACATGGTGTAAATGTGTATCAGTGCAATAAACCGTTGGTGTATGAGGGCAGAGTGATATCAAAGGGAGATTATGTGGTGCCTTTATCTCAACCTTACCGGGCATTTATCAAAGAGGTGATGGAAGCTCAGAAATTTCCTGCCAGGCATTACATGCCCGGAGGAGAACTGATCAGGCCTTATGATATTACCTCCTGGTCATTATCCTTGCATCGCGGCATTAAAAGCATGGAGATTGATCATCCTTTTGGGGAGTTGAACAGTGCTTTGGTGCCGGTAACTTATCCGTTGGAAAAGGTTTCCGGAATACCCGGGGAGGCTAAGGTTTTGGTGCTGTCGGCCAGTCGAAACGATAGTTATCACGCAGTATTTGACGCGCTTCAGAAAGAGATACCTGTGAAACGGGTTATAAAAGAGTCGGGAGGCTTGAACCCGGGTGATTTTTTGATCACATTAAATAAAAAGTCGCGTAAATCAATCTCATCAATTCTTTCCGATCTGGCCGCTGATCCGTCTTATCTGAATGAATCTTTCAAGGGAGATGCCACACCACTAACCTTGCCGAAGATCGGGTTGATTGAAACATGGTTCTCTGATAGTGATGCCGGATGGACCCGCTTTATTTTCGACAGTTATTCAATACCGTTTGATGTTTTGCGACCGGCTGATCTGAAAGAAAAAGAGCTGGGAGATTATGATGTGCTGGTTTTTCCGAATGACAGCAAAGGTGTTCTGATGGAAGGAAAATACCAGCGGGGGGGAGGTTCCTATTCAATTCCGTCTTATGATCCGAAATATATCAAAGGAATGGGTAAAGAGGGCCTCTCCAGGCTGATGAAGTTTATTGATGACGGTGGTGTGGTGATATCCTGGGAAGGATCTACTGCACTGTTTATGGGTGTGCTGACGATCAAACACGACAAAGAGAATAAAGAAGAGTTTCAATTGCCGATCAGGGATTTAAGTTCTGCCATGCGTAGTAGTAAAGTTTATATCCCGGGATCACTGTTGAAAGTAAACCTGTTGAAAAATCATCCGTTGTGCTATGGAATGCCGGCTACAACCAATGTGTTTTCAAGAGGAACCCCGGTGTTTGCTACTTCTGTTCCCCGTTTCGACATGGATCGCAGGGTGGTGGGTACTTATGCCGAAGATCATATCCTGGTTAGCGGGTATGCCGAGAATGAAGATCAACTGGCCGATAAAACGGTTCTGGCCTGGCTGAAAAAAGGAAAGGGTCAACTGGTGCTGTTTGGTTTTAATCCGCAATTCAGAGCTTCAACTCCGGTTAATTTTAAATTGTTGTTTAACGGGTTGCTGCTGAAGTGAGAGTGACAACCCGGCAACCTGACAATATTTGAAATGGGTTAAATTGAATCTTCTGAGGCCAGTTCAAATTTTTGTTGTCTGAGTAACATTCCGTCGATGCTGTCGGTTGCAAACCGCAGGTCGTTGGTCTGATCAGAAAAAACCCTGAAAATTGCCAGCATCAGGTTATATTCACCGTGTGGCATTTGTACCGTATCGGTAACGAGGGTGCTGTTGACCGGAAAGAGAAATATGTCAGCTGCCGTTTGTCCGTTAATCTGAAAAATACCGGTAGAGTCGAGCACCAGGTAGTGCTCGTCATTGGGGCCTTGCCGGTAAATTTTGGCGAATATGTTCACCGGTTCATCTTTGTCGATATCCACATCCACATTTAAAACCTTTAATTGGGCATATCCGTCGGTATCCAGGTCAACGACCTGCACCCATTCCGTGTTTTCCATATTCAGCGAGAAGATATATCCGTCATCCAGGTCCGTTTCAAAAGGCCTTTCACCCAGTTCAGAAGATAATTCACGGTCATAAATTAATACCGGCATGGATACATTTTCTTCATAAACGATAATTTTAAAATCGTACAGCCCATGTCCCAGCGTATCCGGATAAAACCCGGTAGGGACCTCTAAAGTATCTCTGTTTTCTCCGGTAATGGAGTAATTATCACTGGTAAAGTATGAATGATAACGGGTTGAATCCTTACTGCGGTAAAAAACTTCAACTTTTACGGTTTTTGTAACCTGCTGTTTGACATTAACATCAATATTGAGGGTGGCAGTTCTCAGAAATCCGTCACGATCCACATCATCCGGATCCGACCACCAGACTTTTAAATCATATACCTGGTCATTTACCAGTCGTTCAAATTTATTATCCTCTATTGATCCCGAGGCTTCCAGGCGTTGATTATCTTTTTCGTAAACCTCCAGCAGGAAAGTATAAGTTCCATGACTCAGATCTTGTGATAATCCGATAGGGATCAGTACGGGATTTTCAGTGCCCCCGGTAATTCCGTCTGCTTCAATCTTGCCGTAATAAATATACTCCTGTGAGCCGGCAAGACGGAAATAGATTTTCACTTCAATATCCCGTGTCACATTTTCAAGCAGGGAGATCTGGCATTTCAGGGTTCTGCTGGTCACGTATCCGTCTCCGTCCACATCAATTCCCTGATCCACCCATTCAATTCCTGTAAGGGTATAGGTATAGTCAATTTCCTTTTTTTTACAGGAGGAGATCGATACCAGGGCAGAGACCGCGAATATTGCAAAAAACAGTTTGGGTTTTCGTTGCATGGTAATGATTAATAGACGGTTAATCTGTTTTCAATGGGAACTTCACTCTCAGGGATCTCTTCCAGATCCATTATATAGGCACCCTCTTCCTCACCCAGACTGAACGAGAAATGTAACGTGTATCCAATATGTAAGAATGAGAATCTTACGCTTGCTTTAAACTTGCCGTCACTATTGAGATAAGCTGAGAATGATATCGAAGCCTTACATCGCGGATCTGTTGTTCTGTCATGGAAATCTGTAATGCCGTGAGCTTCGAGCCAGGGCTGCCCGATGCTGATGTCGAGGTACACTTTCCCGTAAACTTTAAAATACCAGTCGTTGATTGTGTTGACATTCAGGGTAAAATGGGCTTTGTAACCCACATCAATGCTCAACCCCCATTTGCTGTAAGAG
>JAGHDB010000194.1 GCA_021160155.1 Bacteroidales bacterium
ATATAATGGACACCCTAAAAATCTGATTAAATGCACAAACTTATTATTGTTTTTACAGCATGTATCCTGTTAAGTCAGGCATGTACAAACAAACAGCCAACTCCACCCTTTGAGGACAATTATAATATTGTCTGGAATACCCAGAGCAAGGATGCTTCAGGATCCATGCCTTGTGGAGGTGGTGATATCGGGCTTAACGTATGGGTAGAGAAAGGAGATGTGCTTTTTTACATACAGCGAAGCGGAAGTCTGGCAGAAGATAACGAATATCTCAAGTTGGGGCGCATTCGTCTGCAACTGGATCCGAATCCTTTTACGGAATCAGCTGTTCGTTTCAGGCAGGAATTAAAGTTACAGCAAGGTTATGTAGAAATTCAGGGAGTTACCAGACAGAAAAACGGTTCTGATCTTGATGTTACATTACGAATCTGGACAGAAGTGAAGCGACCTATCATTCACGTGGAAATCGATGCTGACAAAAAGATTCAGGTTATGGCAAAATATGAGAACTGGAGACAGAAAACGGAAATTCTCGGCAATGATGACCAGCGAAGACACTCTTGCTTTACGCTTTGGAAATATCCAGGGAAGGTAACATTGGTTAAAGACAGTGTGTCTTACACAAATAATGGTGTATTGTTTTATCACCGTAATCCGGATGAAGGCCGCCTGCTTCCTGAACTGCTGATCAAACAGCAGGGACTCGAAGCATACAGGGATGAGATTAACGATGACCTTCGAAATCGTACATTTGGAGGTATTATGACCGGTAATAATTTCATAAAAGCAGGAGAGTCCAAGGGTACCTATCAAAACACCGATTACAAAGCATGGGGGCTGCGCTCAGAAAAATCTTCCCGTAAGCACCATTTGCGTATTGTCACACATATTGATCAGAGTGAAACAATTGATATATGGCGGGATGATCTGGAATCAATGGTCATGACTTCTGAGCATGATCTGGAAAAAGCACGATTAACAACCCTCGCATGGTGGAAAGCGTTCTGGGAAAGAAGCTACATTGTCATTCAGCCGAATGATCCGGATACTTCTGACAGGGCCTGGCGGATTGGGCGCAACTACAACCTTTTCCGTTATCAACTTGGATGCAATGCTTTTGGCGAGTATCCCACAAAATTCAATGGTGGTAACTTTACATTTGATGCCAATCTGGCAGGTGATAAGTGGGCAACATTTAGTCCCGACTGGCGACAGTGGGGTGGAGGTGTATTCACTGCGCAGAATCAGCGGTTACTCTATTGGCCAATGCTGAAAAGCGGCGATAAGGATGCGATCCTTCCGCAGTTTGAGTTATATCGAAAAGCATTGCCAGGCGCACAGGCACGTGTTAAAGTTAACTTCAAACATGATGGTGCTATTTTTAGTGAGTATCTTGGAGTATCGGGAGTAGCTCTCGGACATGGATACGGATGGAAAAGCGGACCCCGAAAACGTAACAAAGAAGTTCCATTCGGTGATCCGCAGATAGATGGTCTCTATCAAGTAGGCAAACCTGTTGAAACCGGAATAATGGACAACAGAGCCATCGCATATCATTGGGAATCGCAGCTTGAACATGCATACATGATACTTGAATACAGGCGTTACACAGGTGCTGATATCTCCAAGTATATACCGTTTATTGAAAATGCAGTGGTATTTTTTTACGAGCATTACCGCAAACGTCAAAAAATGCGTTCAGGCCAGGAGCTCGACTCTAAGGGACATCTCGTTATTTTTCCATCAAAAGCCTGTGAGAGCTTTAGAGCTGCAACTAATCCAACGGATGTGATTGCAGGATTGCAGGCGTGTGTGGATGAGATACTTACGCTTGATGACGATGTTCTTATATTACGTAATAAAGAATTCTATAGAAAGCTTAAAGAGACCATTCCTGATTATCCCTACACTGATACATCCGAAGACACTCCCCGGCCACTGCTCAAAGATCTCGTTTCTTCTACCCCTCCTAACACAACTTACGCAAGGAACGGTGTCAGAACCATCTTACCCGCCAAAAGCTGGAAAGAGTATGGGAATGGCGAATTGCCTATGTTATACCCACTTTTTCCATTCAACAGGTTTGCATTATGGCGTGATGATATGCAGGTATTTCGGGACACATACAAATATGGTAACTTCCGAAAAGGGAATGTGGATAGCTGGCACCAGGATGGCATTTTCTTTGCCCGGATGGGGCTGACAGACCTGGCTGCCGACTTCAATAGCCGTAAACTAGACGATAGCAAACGCAGGTTCCCTACATTTTGGGGGCCGGGACACGACTGGGTACCGGATCATAACCGTGGGGGATCAGGTATGATTGGTTTGCAGGAAATGCTGCTCCAGACCATCGGAGGTAAAATTCATATTCTTCCTGCCTGGCCGGAAGAATGGGATGTAGATTTTAAGTTACATGCTCCGGGAAATACCACAGTTGAAGTATCTTATAAAGATGGAGAGATTGTGTCACTGGTTGTAACACCAAAATCAAGAATGAAAGATATTATTTTCAATTAACTTTACTGTACCCGATTTTTTTGAAGAAACATTGACCAAGCTTCACCTGGGCAACATTTGTTAATACAATAATCTTACCCGGTTAAATCGTAACTTTTTCATCTCATTCATTATATAGTTCCTGTAATACTGTGATGTTGTCTCTTGCCAAGTAAAATTGTCCATTCTATCTATGTTCGTAATAATAGAAGCTGTGTCACGATTCATAAGGATTAAGGTCTTTTGTTTCCCGTTCTGACCTGTAAAGCCGATTGCAAACAGGTTAGGATCACTGGATTGAACTTTATTTCTCTTCATATCCATTTTCATCCTTCGAAAGAAAAAGAATAAAATTTTGACTTCATCGAGCTCGGACAGTAAACTGTCCTTCGGTTCGTCAGCATTTAAGGCCAGGGGAGCGATTGAGGCGCTCAAGGAGCAAGAGACTCTTGCTAAACTATCGAAAAGATTTGAGGTCTCTCCCAACATGATCAGTAAATGGAAACAGGAATTTTTAGAACATTCTTCAGAGGTTTTTGAAAAGAAAGATAAGAACAAAGACTAAAAAATTTCAATTAAAAAACGACCAGAAGTGGTCCTAAGGATGGGTAGTACTATATTGTTCGGAATAATTCCATTCACGTGCAACTCTATCAACTAAATTAGTGTCTTCATCACAACAGATTTCGCTTTTTAAGCACAGGTTTATATCTTTACTTCCTAAATCATGGTCCAATATATACGGAAGCGGTTTTTTTACATCCTTTTTGACCTTTTGTTGGTCCTGGTTTCCTATGTTTTGGTCGTGCTGATCAAAGGAGGGGATTTTTCCAGGTATTTCTCATCCCGATATGCAAAACCTTTAATCATTTTTCTGGGGATCTGGCCGGGGGTTTCATGGGTCTTCAGAAAATATGCTTTTGGGGACTATAACAAGATTAAGCGTCTTCTCTTTTATATCATTGTCAGCAACTTTCTTATCCTGGGGACGGTGAGCATCCTGGTTTATTTTCTTAACATTTTTTATCCATCCCGGCTGTTGGTGTTGGGAACGGTGACCATGGCTACCTCCCTGGAATTGTGTGTCGGGGTTATTTATCATTTTGTCAAAGTGGCCCAGGTACATGGGGAGCCGGTGGATCATGAATATGTGGCACTGAAAAAGCATAAGCTGAATGGCAACAATAATTATGTATCCAGGGAGCCTGAGCCACTGCGACCGCTGCCGGAGTCTTTTGCGGGGTTGATCACAAGGGAAGCAGGGGTGGAGGCTGCTGATTTTATCAGCCGTCACAACCATTTTGGGGAGAAGGAGATCCTGGTACTTGTCACTTCTAACCCTTTCAATGTGAGGGCTCAGTCCAACGGCTATCACAAATATATTATCAACCTGCGGCGTATCAACGATATTCGTTATATCAACAAGTTCTTCGAAACGGTAAATGAAAGCCTGCCTGATCACGGATATTATACTTGTTGTGTGGAGACTAAGGATATGCGTAAGCAGCGATTGTTCTGCAAGTACCCTTTTCCGGTGAACTTTCTGTATTATTATCTTGTTGACTTTCCCATGAAGAGAGTCATGCCCAAGCTGCGGATGACCCGGGGACTATACTTCATGCTCACACGCGGTCAGAACCGTGTAGTTACCCGGGCAGAAACCCTGGGGCGGCTTATATCCTGCGGCTTCAGGATCGTGGATGAGGATTATATCGGCAACCTGTGTTATATCACCACCGAAAAGATAAAAACCCCGGCCTACGACCCCGATCCTTCCTATGGTCCCTTGATCCGACTGAAACGGGTAGGCAGGGACGGCGAGATTATCCGTGTGTATAAGATGCGGACCATGCATCCGTTTGCAGAATACCTCCAGGAATATATTTATGAACATTACGACCTGGATAAAGGCGGGAAATTTAGCAATGATTTCAGGATCTCTACGCAAGGTCGCGTTATGCGCAAGTTATGGATCGATGAACTGCCTATGCTGATCAACTGGATGAAGGGAGAGATGAAGCTTGTCGGGG
>JAGHDB010000037.1 GCA_021160155.1 Bacteroidales bacterium
ATATTATTCTCAGGGGTAATCGTCAGCTTTGGACATTGCTTCATTTGAAATATAACCGACATCTGTTTGCCGAGCACGGTTCTCCCGGACAGAAAGATATGAAAACCGGGGCACAGGGGAAAGATCGTATCATTGAAGTCCCGCTCGGAACCATAGCAAAAGATGCCGAAACCGGAGAAACCCTGACCGAAATAACCGAACATGGCGAAGAAAAAATCCTGATTGCGGGAGGAAGAGGCGGAATGGGAAACGTCAATTTCAAATCTGCGACCAATCAAACACCACGCTATGCCCAACCCGGTGAACCATCACAGGAGAAATGGATTATCCTGGAACTGAAAGTTCTGGCTGATGTCGGATTAGTAGGATTACCCAATGCCGGAAAATCCACGCTGTTGTCAGTTATCTCGGCAGCAAAACCTAAAATCGGTGATTATCCCTTTACCACCATGGTACCCGGTCTGGGCGTGGTTCCTTATCGCGATAACCGATCATTTATCATGGCAGATATTCCCGGTATCATAGAAGGAGCACACGGGGGAAAAGGGCTCGGTGTAAGATTCTTAAGACACATCGAACGTAATTCGGTATTGCTTTTTCTTATCCCGGCCGATAGTCCTGACCTGCGCCAGGAATATGAAACTTTATTAAATGAACTGAAACAATACAATCCCGAACTACTGGATAAACGCAGAGTACTGGGGATTTCAAAATCCGATCTCCTGGATCAGGAACTGACGGATGAACTACGGCACGAACTGCCGGATCTTCCGGCACTCTTTTTCTCCTCGGTAGCCCATACCAACCTTGATGCATTAAAAGACCTGCTCTGGAATCAACTTAATACCGAATAGTTTATGATTGAGAAGTTACTTCAACTGGATACCCATCTCTTTCTTTTAATCAACCATTCGGGTACTTCTTTGTTTGACCCGGTCATGCGATTCCTGAGCAGCGCCTGGATCTGGATACCGGTATTCGGGTATATTCTTTACCACCAGATCCGTGAGCAGAAACAACGTGCCTGGGTCAACCTGCTGATTCTGATTCTGGTATATGTGGCCAGTGAACAAATATCCAACCACCTGCTGAAAGATACCATCCAGCGCCTTCGCCCTTGTCACCAGTCCGACCTTGCCGGTCAGGTCAGACTGGTAGCCCGGCAGTGCGGAGGGCTCTATAGTTTTGTCTCCACACATGCCTCTAACGCTTTTTCCGTGGCTCTGTTCAGCCTTTTATTGATTAAAAAAAACTGGTACACAATCAGTATTCTGATCTGGGCAGTGCTGGTCAGCTATTCAAGGATTTATCTGGGCGTACACTTTCCCGGTGACGTTACCGGAGGTATTATTCTCGGTATCATCCTGGCATACACCGGATTTACAGTCAGCAAACTTATCTGTACTTCTCATAAACCCGATAACATGACAACCCTATCCCTATGAAAGTAAAAACGCTCAAAGTAACAACCCAACCCAAAGACGGAGAAACAGAACCATTTATCAGTCAAATCATTAATTACGACCCGGAGGGCCGCGAACTGGCGAATTACCAATATTCCGGTCCCGGTATTTTTGAAAGCAAAAATGAGACAAAATATGATTCAAACGGAGCCGTAATTGAAGAGATTACCTACCAGGATGAGCATGAAATTGCCGAGCGAAAAACCTATACCCGTGATCAGAAGGGTGAAATAATCAGGATAGACAGTACTTTCACTGACGGATCCGTTTCGATTTTCACTTTTGAACGGGATCCGGTCAAAGGAACGGAGAACCGCATTGAGCGAGATGAAGACGGTGCTCTTGAATCACGCGAATTATTGCAATTCGATGAAGAGGGACGAATTATCCGGCGTGAATTGTATAATTACCGTGATAAACTCACCGAAGCCTATACCTATGAATATAATGAATCCGGACAATTAATTCATCGCCGTCAGTTAGACCAACGGGGTAAGCTGGTGATAGATACAACATATCAATATACCGAAACCGGACTGCTGCAATTGCGGGCGAATCGAAACCGAAAGGGCCATCTTTCTGATTTTATTAAAATGGAATACGATTCAAACGGGAGAGTTGTCCTGCAGAATCTGTCAAATAAATATTTCTTTGAATTTGAATATGACCGTAACGGAAATCCCATTGTTGAAGAACGTTATGCCGGTGATGAGTTGGATAACCGAACTACTTTCGACTATGACGAAGAGAATCGCCTGCTTCGTGAAGAGCAACCCGAATTGATAAGAGAGTATCACTACGAATTTTACGAATCACAATAACAACCGAATCGTTCGGGAAACCAGTTACGGAATTCATCCTGACCATGATTTGTACATTTATACCGGCAATACAACACCTCAAACTGTTAATTTCCCTGTTTAAAACTCTTCTCTGATCTCCCTTACCCCTTTTGTATCTTTGTCGGTATGAAGAATGACCTGATAGCCGCATATTCTGAAGAATCGATTAAAACACTGGATCCACGCGAACACATCCGGTTACGTCCGGGAATGTACATCGGAAAACTGGGGGACGGATCAGCACATGATGATGGTATTTACGTATTATTGAAGGAGGTCATTGATAATTCCATCGATGAATTCATGATGGGTTTCGGCAAGGTGCTCGACATCGCCATTGAAGGTCATCAGGTAACGGTAAGAGATTACGGCCGCGGAATCCCTCTGGGGAAAGTGGTGGATGCCGTGTCAAAAATGAATACCGGAGCAAAATATGACTCCAAAGTTTTCAAGAAGACAGTAGGACTAAATGGAGTCGGACTAAAGGCGGTAAATGCTCTTTCCTCTGAATTCCTGATCCGGTCATCTCGTGAGGGCAAAGTAAAAGAGGCGGTTTTTATTCGGGGAGTATTGGAAAAAGAACAGCGGCAACACGCTACCACTGAGGAGAATGGCGTAGAGATCCGTTTTATTCCCGATCGTGATATTTTCGGCTCCTATCGTTATCTTGAGGAGTACGTAAATAATATGTTAAAAAATTACGTATTTCTGAATGCCGGTCTGACCATCCGTTTTAACGGACAAAAATTCTTCTCCAGGCATGGCTTGTTAGATCTTTTACAAACTAAAATGAGTGAAGAGGGGCTTTATCCCATCATTCATCTTAAGAATGAAGATATTGAACTGGCCCTGACACATGGAAAACATTACGGTGAAGAATATTACAGCTTTGTAAACGGTCAACATACTACACAGGGAGGTACGCACCTGTCGGCTTTCCGTGAAGG
>JAGHDB010000133.1 GCA_021160155.1 Bacteroidales bacterium
GATAACAGGTAATACCGAATCTGGCACGAAGCGGACTGGTCAGTAAGCCCGACCTCGTGGTAGCTCCCACCAGGGTAAACGGATTCAAATCGATCTGAATGGATCGTGCGCCCGGTCCCCTGTCAATCATAATATCAATTCTGAAATCCTCCATGGCCGAATAGAGATACTCTTCAACAACAGGACTTAACCGGTGGATTTCATCAATGAACAATACATCCCCCTTTTCAAGCGACGTAAGCAGTCCGGCTAAATCTCCCGGTTTATCCAAAACCGGTCCGGATGTGACTTTCATCCCCACATCCAACTCATTTGCCAAAATATAGGAAATTGTGGTCTTGCCTAATCCGGGAGGTCCGTGCAATAAAACATGATCCAATGCTTCCTGACGCATCCTGGCAGCCTCCACAAAAACCTTCAGATTTTCTACATTTTTCTCCTGACCGGCAAACTCAGAGAAGTGTAACGGACGCAATTGCTGTTCAAACTCCTTTTCTGCCTCGCTGAATTGCGCTTCTCTGAATTCAAGTGGCTCTTTCATGACTACTTTTCTGTTAACCCCAATTCATGGAAAGCTCTCGTCAACTTATTCATATCCAATGGCTTTGCGATATATTCATCCATCCCCTGAGAAAGACATTTTTCCCGGTCCGCATCAAATGTATTAGCCGTCAAAGCAATAATAGGTACCCGGTTTTGTATCTTTTGTTCATGAATCCTGATGTGCCTGGTGGCTTCAAAACCATCCATCACGGGCATCATAATATCCATGATAATCAAATCATATCTCTTTGGATCCTTTTTATACATCTCCACGGCTTCCTGACCGTTATTAGCCACATGAATCCGGAATCCGAATTTTTTTAAACTGGATTCCATTAATCTTTGGTTAAGCTTATTATCCTCAACCAGCATAATGTCTTTAATCAGGGCCTTTGGCTGCATCCGGCAATTGCTTATTTGCAACAAATTTAGGGAATAATAACGATTCTTTTGAATATGTTAATCCTCATTTCGTCAAAGAGTTTCTTTTACTCTTCAATACTTACCCTGGTTCCGTTGATCTTGATTAACACATTATTTTTATAGGTGTACGAGATGATTGCGTCTCCCTTAAGATCAAATTTCCACCAGGTTCGTTCTCTGTTTCCCATGACATAATACTGCTCCTCCTTTATCTTACCGTTCTCATAATAGTACCTGTGTTTTCCGTTTTTCCTTCCCTGAACCCAATTTCCCTCAAAACTTTTTACTCCCCCGGGATAATAATAAATCCATAATCCGTTTCTGAGACCATTCTGATAACTACCCTTCTCTGTATGATCACCCACATTATAATACCATGCACCCTCCTTTAATCCTTCAATATAAGACCCCTTGGTAATAACGTCTCCCTTTATACCATACTCAACGGATAACCCGTCTTCTTTTCCCCTGTAATAATTTTCTTCGCGCCTGACAGAACCGTTCTTGTAATACCAGGTCCATAATCCGTCTGCCAATCCGTTTGCATAATGACCCGTCTGTTCTATTTTACCTCCCGGATAATAAAATTTCCATACCCCGGTTCTTTTGTTATGCCTGAATTTTCCTTCAGAATGAACCTGGCCTCCCGGATAAAAAAACTGCCAAAATTCTTCTTTATCTCCCTCTTTCGTAATCTGTCCGCTTGACAATATCTGTCCGCTGTTATCAAACTCCTTTTGAACAATCTTATTTGCCTTCTGATCAATTTCCTGGTGTACGCCCACGGGGATATTTTTTAAATAACCCCCGCTTGAAATTACATTACCTTCTTTATCATACTTCTTTACAATTTCAACCTTTATTTCATCACCCGGAATCTGCTCAATACGCTGTCCGTTTTCATAAAATTCGGATGAAATCAATTTGCCGTCCTGCTTATATGTACGGTAAAATCCGTTTAGCCGGCCGTCTTTATAATGTGCTTCATACCGTATCTGGTCATTTTCATAATAGTCTTTCCATGTACCTTGCTTCAAACCGGACGGATCTTTTTGATTGATAAATTCACGGTCAATCAGAAAATCATTGTGATAACGGTACACCACATGTACCAGACTGTCCTCCCCGAACTCCTTCATCAGTCCGTTCTTCTTTCCGTCTTTATAACGAATAACTCTCTTTATCCTTCCATCCCCGGCATAATAATAAGACAATCCCTGCAGAAGATTATCCAGATACAGCTCTTTCGACTTCATCACCGGAGGACCGGTATCATTCTTTGCAACCGGATAATATTGAATATGATACCCGTTTTTTAATCCGTACCGGTAAGATATCTGTTCTGTTAAAAATGATCTGTCATCATAAAAATTCCATATTGAATCCAGCTTGTAATTTCTTCGTAATCCCTCTGATTTAACCGTACCGTTCACATAATAGGTAACCCATTTTCCATCCGGTTTACCATTACGGATAAATCCCTCACTTGAAACCTGTCCGTTTCCATAATAGAAACGTGTAAAACCATCTTTAAGATTTTTCTGTGCCGGTACAAGAACCGATCCCAAAATCCATGTGAAGGAAATCGTGATGACCAGTTTTTGTATTATCATTATTATATAATTTTAATAAATATAACCTATGATATTAATAATAGTCTGTGGATAATGTTTAAAAAATTTTATGCATTACATATAAACAACTTCATCAAACGGGATTCAATAACTCTTCAACAGGTACGATATTAATAAAATATTTTATGACAAACGATTATAAATTATTTTAACAGAATGTTGATGACTCGTGAAACGGGACGCATATTTTTATCAACGTTGAAAAATTGTGCACAGTACTTCAATAAATTTCAATAAAATTCTGTTGCAATTTTCATACAAAAATATATGACGATCTCATGATCAAAAAAACAAGGATAAGTTAGCACTCTTTTTAACCAGGTTATCAGGTACATTGTTGATTACTTGTGAAATTGATTGTGTATTGATTTTCAGTGAAATAGTGATTTTGTATCCAAAATATAACAGGTTAAGGGATGAAACAACTCGGTTTTACAATTGAAAATGAATAGCTTTGAGAATTGTTCAAAGATTGTATCCGGTTGTGGAAAAAAAGAAGCAATTTAAAATCGGTCTGGCATCTGATCATGCCGGCTATGCATATAAACAAGGACTTATCAGGGACTTGGAGAATAAAGGGTATCAAACCAGGGATTTTGGATGTGACAGTGAACAAAGTTGCGACTATCCGGATTATGCTCATCCACTGGCCGGGGCCGTTCAAAAAGGGGAAGTAGATATGGGCATTTCGTTGTGTGGGAGCGGTAACGGGATCAATATGGTGGTTAATAAATACCGGGGTGTACGATCTGCAATTTGTTGGAATATCGAGCTGGCAAGGCTGGCAAGGGCACATAATAATGCAAATGTATGTGCGCTGCCTGCCAGGTTTATCAGCTACCGGAATGCCATGGAAATTGTGGAAATATTTATTAATACCCCGTTTGATGGCGGAAGACATTTAAGAAGGATTAATAAAATAGATCCTGCATTTTAAAAAGTTGATCCGGATGGAAGAGAGAGAAAAAATATTTAAGGCCCAATCTGAGAAAGTTGGTTTTGATCTGCAACACAGAAAGGTTATTCGTTATAATATCGGACAGTATAACCAGGCGGTTAAACGGGGTAAGAACTACTTTCATTCTTTGGATGCAGCTAAAGAACAGGCCAGTGATATAAAAAATTATGTGCTGGATGATATTGAAAGACTGCTGACTCAATTTGAAGAAAAAGCGGTTCAAAACGGATGTGAAATATATTGGGCTTCTACTGCCGAAGAGGTTTTGGAATGTGTGGACCGTGCGATTGAAATTGAACAGGTCAAGCGTGTGGTGAAAATGAAATCAATGGTGAGTGAAGAGCTGAAATTGAATGAATTTTTAGAGAAGCGTGATGTAGAGGTGAATGAGACGGATTTGGGGGAATTCATCGTACAACAGGCCGGAGAAAGGCCCTATCATATTTTGACTCCGGCCATGCATAAATCCAAAGAGGATGTGGCTGAACTCTTTAATCAAAAATTCGGGATGGATGAAAACAGCAAACCCGAAGAGATTGCGGAGTTTGTCAGAGATTATCTGAGAGAAAAATTTTGTGCTTCGGACCTGGGTATTACAGGGGCAAATTTTTTAATTTCTGAAACCGGTTCAGTGGGACTAACCGAGAATGAGGGAAACGGTATGATGACTTTTTCATGGCCAAGAGTATTGCTGACCATTGCCGGAATTGAAAAAATACTTCCCGAATGGGGTGATCTGGATCTTTTCTGGCCCCTGTTATCCGTTCATGGAACCGGTCAGCAGATCACTGCTTATAATACTATTTTAAGCGGGCCGAAAAGGGAGAATGAAGCAGACGGTCCCGAAAGAATGATCATTATCCTGTTCGACGGCGGAAGAACCAGATTGTACGAAGAAGAACAAATCGATCAGACATTGAAATGTATCCGTTGTGGTGCCTGTCTGAATGCCTGTCCGGTTTATCAAACCATCGGTGGATTTACTTATGAAACCACTTATACCGGTCCGATCGGATCCGTGATTTCATCTTATATGGACGGAACCGAAGATACCGGTTTTCTGAATTTTGCCAGTTCGCTGTGTGGAAAATGTACGGAGGTGTGCCCGGTGAAGATACCGTTGCATCATCTGCTTCTTTTAAATCGTAAAAAAATTGTTGAGGGGCATAAAAGTAAAGGGGTCGAAAAGTTCTTTATGAATAACTACAAGAAATTTATGCTGAGTCGTAAAAAACTCGAGAGAGTCAATGCAGGATGGAAAAACCGTGCCATGAAAGGAGTAGGTATGAAAGTATGGGGCCCCAGACGCTCTCCGCTGGTTTTTGCCAAAACTTCATTCAGCAAAAGCTGGGTGAAAAAACATCCTTAAGATTTTGACGACAGTCTTTTAAACCAGGATTGGAGAAAAAGAAAATAGAAGGCAATTCCGAAAAGACCACCCAAAATATCAAATAAGAAATCAATGGGATCTGCTGACCGGTGAATAAAAATATATTTCTGGGCAAATTCAATACCCCCTCCGTAAACAGCCACAATGAACATCGTTAAAAAAGGACCTGAAATAATCCAGAAAAGTTTTTTTGAGAGGTTAAATTCGGCACTGATAAAAACAGCCAGGGGAAAGTATAACAGGGCATGAATCCATTTATCCAGATCGGGAATATTAAAAAAAGTATGCTTTGGCAAATCATCCCCTGGTATACCACTGAGAATTAGAATGATGATTGCCCATGCAAGGCTGATGATGAATAATTTACGGATCATTTGGATACAAAAATAGTAAAATTGTACCCTATATGGGAGGCATTTATATCCATATTCCCTTTTGCCTGTCGCGCTGCAGTTACTGTGATTTCTATTCGGTTACCGACATCCGGTTAAAAGAAGAGTGGATCAGAGCACTGCTTCATGAGATGGAGCTGGAACGGGATTTCTTCAAACATAAACCCGTGGATACACTCTATATCGGTGGGGGTACCCCCTCGCTGTTAACACAGGAAGAAATAATCCGTTTGATTGAGAAGGTAAAAAGTATTTTTCAGTTAGACGATCATGCTGAAATCACCATGGAAGCCAACCCCGAAGATCTGAGTCCCTCCTGCCTGCAGCAGATTCGGGAATCAGGGGTGAACCGTATGAGTATCGGGATACAATCAATCTATAATCGTTATTTGACCCTGATGAATCGCAGGCATGATGAAAAGAGAGTCAGGGAAGTTTTCAAATGGATCCGGCAGATGAAAGAGACGGAATTCAGTATTGATTTGATTTACGGACTACCGGGTATGACGCAGGAGGAGTGGATACAAACCATTCGGGAGATCAGCGAATTGAAAATCAATCATATTTCTGCTTATCATATAACCTATGAGAAGGGTACCGAACTGTACCGGATGATCCGGGATAAAAAACTGAATGAAACAAGCGAAGAGGAGAGTTTCAACCAATATGCCGTTTTGGTCACGCAATTAAAGGAAAACGGATATGAACATTATGAAATATCCAATTTCGCCCGAAAAGAACAATACAGTCGCCATAACATGAAATACTGGACGGGTGAACAATACCTGGGACTCGGACCTTCGGCACATTCGTATGACGGAGAAAAAAGATATTGGAACAAACCCGATGTGCATCAGTATATAAAACTATTCGGCGGAGCACAACTGCCTGATCGCAGTGAGGTAAAAAAGCACAAGGGTATGGAAATTATTAACGAAATGAACCGTTGGAATGAATATGTAATGACACGGTTAAGAACACAATGGGGAATGAACCGGCGGGAAATAACCGCCATTTGGGGAGCGGAACAATGGAATTATGTACGGCAAAAATCGGAGCCTTATATTAAAAACGGGGATATGAAAATTACCCGTGACCGTATTTT
>JAGHDB010000147.1 GCA_021160155.1 Bacteroidales bacterium
CTTTTAACTGATTCACGGTCAAAGGAGAGCACTTTCCCGGTTTCAAAATCAAGAAGATATTGCCTCATTTCCCGGGTTCTGGTTGTGTTTCTGTAGGGGCGGTTGTAATAGAGGTTATTATAAGAGTTGTAATAGTAGTAATCATAATAATCCGTATAAAACGGATCATACTGCATGTTGGTTACGGTAATATCTGCAATGAAATGACAGACTGATCCTACAATAGGGATCCGGTTAAACTCTCCGTTATACTGGATATATAATTTTCCATCGCGGCAAAATCCCCATACATTCTCTGTTTGCACCTCCTTTTTAGTGCCAAAGGCGTCATAATAACCGATGATTTTATTTTTTACCAGATTAGTAAAAAAATTAATATCAAATGGATCATCTGTAGAAATAATCCTGGCAGAGGCAATCGGATGATTGGTACGCACCTGCTCAAAATTAAGATACAGTCCGTCGGTAAACCGGAAATCCGGTGTGTACTTAATCTTTACGATACTGTCGTTTTGAGCCTGAAGGCCGATCCCGGTTAATAAGCAGATAAGAATAACGGACATTCGCATGGCATCAAATTTAGATTATTTAACAATTGACCCAAAATGTTTTTTCTTACTTTAGTACTTCATCCGTATCAATCATGAATAATAAACGCAAAATTTATGCCGGGGGATATTTTATTGATACCTCTGTGTATAAACCCATCAGGAGACCTTTTGACGGGTTGGTTATCGGTGAAGCCGGGTTTGCCGGAGAAGATGAACTTGAAACAGCTATTCAGGCAGCCCTGCAAACTGAGGGAACCATGGCGGATTTGCCGGTTTACAAACGTCATAAAATTTTATTGGATATTGTTTCGGGTATGGAAAAGAAACGGGAGTTGCTGGCCGGATTGCTGGCTCAGGAGGCCGGTAAACCGTTGAGATATGCTGAGGGAGAAGTAGCGCGTGCCATGCAAACGTTCAAAGTGGCCGCAGAAGAATCACTGCGCCTGCCCGGGGAGTATCTCCGGCTGGATTGGACACCGGCCGGTGAGGCAAAAGAGGGATGGGTTAAATATTTTCCGGTCGGAACTATTGCCGGGATCTCACCGTTTAATTTTCCGTTGAATCTGTCGGTGCATAAAATAGCACCGGCAATTGCTGCAGGTAATCCCGTTATTCTGAAACCTGCCAGTCAGACACCCATGACAATACTGGAGCTGGCCGGAATCATCGACCAGACAGAACTGCCCAAGGGTTCCCTTTCAATCCTTCCGATGGATCGCCAAACCGGCAATAAACTGGTAACCGACAGACGTATAAAGATGCTCTCCTTTACCGGATCACCGGTAGTGGGATGGAAAATGAAACAACAAGCGGGAATGAAAAAAATACTCCTTGAACTGGGCGGTAATGCGGGAGTACTGATTACCGGATCTGCTGATCTTGATCTGGCCGTGGCCAAATGTCTTATCGGCGGGTTTGCGTATTCGGGGCAGGTATGTATCCATGCCCAGCGGCTTTTTGTTGAAAAATCTGTGTTTAATGAATTTGCTGAAAAGTTTGTGGCGGGAGTAAAACAGCTGAAATATGGTGACCCCCTGGATCCGGACACCGAAATTTCTGTGATGATAGACGAAGAAAATGCCATCCGGGTGGAAGATTGGATACAAGAAGCAGTAAATGATGGTGCAAACATCCTGACCGGAGGAAAACGTAAAGGGACTTATATTGAACCAACCGTATTGACCCAAACCAAAGCAGTAATGAAAGTTTGCTCCCTGGAAGTATTTGGCCCGGTAGTGACTCTTGAACCGGTACCGGACTTTACGACTGGTATCGGGCGGATGAACGAATCCGAATACGGATTACAGGCAGGAGTTTTTACCAATGATTTTCAACAGGTTAATCAGGCATTCAACGAGCTACAGGTGGGAGGCGTGATCATTAATGATGTTCCTACTTTCAGGGTAGATCATATGCCCTATGGAGGAGTTAAAAAATCAGGGTCCGGTCGCGAAGGGCTGAAATATTCTATCCGCGAAATGATGGAGCCCAAATTGCTGGTAAAGCCTATCAAATAAACATTTACTCTAAATTATACCTCTTTATGAAAAAAATTGTTTTTCTGGTAACTGCATGTTTGGTGTCAATTACTTCAATGAGCCAGCAATCAAAACCTCCACTTGATTTTTCAGTTTATGATCAGTGGAACAGTGTTTCCGGTTCACAACTGGATAACCGGGGCCACTGGATCTCTTATGAAATCAAACCCGCAGTAGGTGATGGAATGCTCTATCTTAGAAACTGGACGGGTGACTCAGTTTATACCTTCGCAAGAGGTTCGTCTGCCCGGATAGCTCCACTTGCTGATTTTTTGGTTTTCAGGATCAAAGTGCAGCATGATTCATTACGTCAGGCTAAACTGGATAAACTCAAGCCGGATCGTATGCCGAAAGACAGCCTCGGAATCTATATAATGGCTACCGGTAAATTGATGAAGTATCCGAAATTGAAAAGTTTTAAAGTAGCAGGTGAAAATTCGCACTGGATGGCTTATCAACTGGACGAAAAACCAACCGCTCCAAATGACACTGCTAAATCTAAGAAAAAGAGTAAGAAGAAGATATATAAAGGGATCTCTCTCCATCTGATTGAGCCGGCGACCGGAAACACGAAGCTTTTTAAAGAGGTGACTGAATATGGCTTTTCAAAGAACGGCCATTGGTTATATATGGTCAGCATCCATGAAGACTCTGTGAATACTTCAACTGTGCGGATTTTTAATACTGAAACTGCCCGTTCCCGAATTGCTTTCACGGCCGAGGGAGTGATAAAAAAAATTGTAAGCGATGAAAAAGCTACTCAGTTGGCATTTCTCTGGTCTCAGGACACGACCAAACAAAAAATATATTCGTTGGGCTACTGGTCGGAGAAAAAGCCTGAAACAAAGATCCTTGTTGATACATTGACAGAAGGGCTGAAACCCGGATGGTGTGTCAGTGAACATGGAAGGATCTATTTTTCGGAGAATGGGAAGAGACTATTCCTCGGTTTGGTACCAAAACCTAAGATCGAAGCGGATAAAAAAGACTCTTTACTGAAAGAAGAGAAGGTATTCCTGGACATCTGGCACTGGCAGGATGTAGTGATCCAACCCATGCAGTTGAAACAGGTGTCACGTGAACGAAACAAAAGTTATCAGGCAGTGGTGTTGCTGAAAAAGAGGAAACTGATTCCTTTGACCGGACCGGATCTGATAGAGAATATCAAAATCAATCAAAAAGGGAACGGGGATGTCGGACTAAGTCTGGTGAACCAACCTTATAAGCTTGAGAATGCCGTGAATTTTACCCATTTTAAGGATGTATACCTGACCGATGTAAATACCGGCAACAGCCGGATAATTTTTTCAGATGTCTCTTTTAATCCCTCTCTCTCACCAACAGGTAAGTATCTCTATTGGTGGCAGCCAAATGATAGTTGCTGGTATTCTTATGATGTTCGTACCGCTGTCACACGTAATCTCACAGGTGACCTGGATGCTTCATTTGTCAGAGAGACAGACGATCGCCCTGAAGCTCCGGGTAATTACGGAGTGATGGGCTGGTCAAAAGAGGATGCAGATCTGTTTTTGTATGACAAACACAATATCTGGAAGATCAACCCCGCAGAAGGGGGCGGAGTCAATGTAACGGCAGCTCTGGTTAAAGATGAAAATCTGAGATTCAGGTATTTAAGAATGGATCCTGAAGAAACATATATTACAACCGGCCGGAAATTGTTATTCAGTGTTTTTAATACGCATAACAAACAATCCGGATTTTACCGGTTTTCACTCGATCAGCCTGTTCCGGGTCGTTTGATACTGGATGATTGTAGTTTCGGGCGTCCGAAAAAGGCTAAATCTGTTGATAAACTGTTATGGACGCGTACAACCGTATCGGAATACCCGGATCTGTGGATCAGTACTTTCGATTTCAAGGATGCCAGAAAGATTACGCATGCCAATCCCCAGCAAAGCCGGTATAACTGGGTAACCGTTGAGTTGGTCGAATGGAAAGATTTCGACGGGATTACACATCAGGGAATGCTTTATAAACCGGAGGATTTTGATCCTTTAAAAAAGTATCCTATGATGGTCTATTTTTATGAACGGTTGTCGGATAATTTACATCGTTATATTATACCC